>JBJKSP010000322.1:0-6427 GCA_046703865.1 Thiobacillaceae bacterium | reverse complement strand
TCTCCTTGCCCTTGGCCAGCTCGGCCGCGCTCATCTTCTGGGGACGGGGCGTCCAAGGCTTGTTGGCGAAATACTTGGCCAAGCCGGCGATCTCTTCATCGGTGTATCCGCCTATCAGGCGGTTCATGGTAGCGGCCGAGCGCTCTCCGCTCTTCCACTGCATCATGATGTCCTTGAGGTAAGCCTCGGGTTGGCCAGCGATCGAAGGCATGGATCCTCCGGCCGAAACACCGTCAACACCGTGACAGTTGTTGCAGGTGCGGGCAATGACATCGATGTCCGAGGCCAAGGCGGCCTGGGCGGCAAATGCCGTAAACAACAATAAAACTGTGGTTCTTAATTGCATCGTTTCCTCCGGCATCAGGGATGGCGATCGGGTGATCCGCTGGAACAACGGACCTGTCTCCTCGGCTGGTAGTTAAGAACTACCGCTGGCGAAGGCTAACGATGTCGTGGTGATCAGTCTGGAAAAAGGCGCTCAGGTCTTGATCCAAATCAAATTCGCGGCGGTGACGGAGGATTTACCGACAGTCCGCAGGGCTGAAGGAGGCCAGTTTCCGGGCGTCAGCCACGTGGATCAGGCTGCCATCGACGTGGATGACGCCCTGTTGGCTGAGCAGGCCGAGCACTCGGGAGAAGGTCTCCTGGGTCAGGCCCAGTTTGGCCGCGATGTCGCGTTTGAGCGCCTGAAGCCGGACCTGGAAATCGGCGCATTCCGGCTCGGGCCGGAATTGCATGAGATAGCAGGAGACACGCTGCACGCTGGAGCGCTGGGCGCAGATCCCGGTATCGCGCAGGGTTTCGAGGAGACGACGGGACACCAGTTGCAGGGTGTTTTCTGTCAACGAAGGATCCAGACGCAGTTCGCGCAAATAAGACCGTTTGTCGATGCGCAGCATGTGGCATTGACGGCTGGCCACCGCGTCAAAGGGACAGGCCTCCGACAGGATCAGGCAGGACTCCCCGAAACTCTCCCCGGGCCCCACCAGGGAAATCACCCGTTCACCTTCGCCGGGCAGCGGGATGCATAACCTCAGTTGCCCGCTCACCAGCACGCTCAGGCTGTCCAGCAGGTCGCCCTTGCGAATGAGCCGCTCGTTCTTGACCAGGATGTATTGCTTTGCCCCGGCGGCCAGCCGTGCGATCTGGTCGGTGCGCCATCCCTGGAAATAGGCCAGGCGGGCCATGGTTTCCTGTATCTGGCTGGGGGGGATGGGAAGGGATGTGTTCATACCGGACGGTCCAGTCTGCCCAGATAGTGGACGCAGGGAACATGCCAGCTCTGATCAGCCTGCCAATTATTTTTATCAATTTGATTTTTAATGGAATTGATTTGCGCTGTCGGTGAGGTTTGGGCCATGGGTTGATCGTGGGCAAATTTTTTGGTTACCTGGAGGTAACAACATTTCGCATAGAGTTGATCGCAATCAAATAGCCAGACGCATCAGGGCTGGTAATTGGACTGCGGGCGGGTTACGTATCGGTGACGTCCCGGTACCCTGAGCGCACGGAACGTTACAATTCGGTAACATGAATGTGGGAGAATCTGCATATGGGAAACCTGTGCCGTGCCATGGGATGGGCCCTTGCTGCACTGCTCTGGTTGGTGTCGCCGTCATGCCTGGCAGACGTCGGGGTACCCCTGCGCATCGGGTTGACATCGTCCTTCCTCCACGATCGGCATGCCCTGATCGTCCAGTGGAAGGCCTATCTGGAGCGCAAGCTGGGCCGGCCTGTGAGTTTCACGCTGCGGGACAGCTATCGGGACGCCATGGATCTCATGCGCCGACGACAGCTGGATGCGGCCTGGTTGTGTGACTGCCCCTATGTCACGGACGGCACCGCATTTCGGTTGTTGGCCACCCCGGTGTTCCAGGGGCGCCCCTATTACCGAGCCTATCTCATCGTGCCCAGGCAGGAGACGGCGGTCCACGGCATCGTCGATCTGAGGGGCAAGGTCTTTGCCTACACCGATCCCTATTCAAACGTCGGCTATCTGATTCCCCGTTCCGAGATCAAGCGGAGCAACGCCGACCCCGACCATTTCTTCCGCCGCAGCTTTTACGCCTGGTCCCACCGCAATGCCCTTGAGGCAGTGGCGGCGGGCATCGCGGACGGGACGTCGGTGAGCAACTACATCTGGGATACCCTCAGGCGCCAGTCTTCCGCGCTCACGTCACAGTTACGGGTGGCCAGCCAGTCGGGCGAATTCGGTTTTCCGCCTTTCGTGGCACATCGGACCCTGGGGGACCGGGAGTTCCATGCGCTGCAAATGGCCTTGGTGGGCATGTCCCGGGATGAGGAAGGCCGTGCCCTGCTGAAGAAGATGAATCTGGACGGCTTCATCGTGCCCGATCCGAAGTTCTACAGGGCAGGAAGGGATCTGGCCCGGTACATGCACGGCGAACAGGATGCGCCCTTTTGACCTGAGCCTGCGTCACAAATTGCCCCTGTGGGGCAGTCTGCTGATCATCTGCACGGCGGTCGCGGTGGCCGGCGGCAACATGTATCAGACCCGGGAGAACCTGAAGCGGAACATGCTGGCCCGTTCCGAAATTCTGGGGCGTGCCCTGATCCGGTCGTTGATGGCCTCGCTGCTTCGCGACGACGTATGGCATGCCTACGAGACCATCGATGCACCGTTGCGGGAGGGCGCGCGCCGGCCCGGTTTTCGGATCGAGGACATGCTGGTCCTGGACCAGCATGACCAGGTTTTCGTGTCCACCGCGCCCAAGCGCTATCCCTTGCTGGAGCCCCTGGAGCGCCTCGGCCAGGAGTTCACTCGGCTCAAGTCCCGTCTTGATCACAGTGACGGCCGGCTGGTGGTAGTGGATGCCGATCGGATCCTGGTGGGCATCCCGATGGTGGCGGAGGGGGTCACCCTGGGGACCCTGGTCATGGTGCATCCCGCCGGGTACTACCTGCCCAGTTATACCCGTATCGTGCATCGCACGGCCTGGACCACGCTGGGGGTCCTGCTGATCCTGCTTCCCCTCATCTGGTTTTGGGGCAGGCGCATGGCGGCGCCCTTGATCCTCCTGACACGGCGCATGGAGAAGCTGGCCACCGATCTGCCCGCTCCCCTGCCGCCGCGTATCTATCCTTATGCCGACGAGCTCGGCCGACTGTTCCGGGTCTACGACCAGGTGTCCCGCGAACTAACCGAGCGGGAAACCCTGAAGCGGCACATGGTGCACTCCGACCGCCTGGCGGCACTGGGGCGGCTGTCGGCCAGCATCGCCCACGAGATCAACAACCCCCTGGGCGGGTTACTCACGGCAACGGACACCCTCAAGCGTCACGGTTACAGCGACCCCGTGGCCGATCGGGTGATCCCCCTGCTGGAACGCGGACTGCACCAGATCCAGGACATCGTCGGCGCACTGCTGGTGGAGGCCAAAGCCCAGAGCCGGCCCTTGACCCGGCAGGACGTGGAAGACGTTCACACCCTCCTGGCGCAGGAAGCGAAGAAACGCAGGCTGAATTGGGAGTGGGTCAACGGCGTGGACGGTGAGGTCGGCCTGCCGGCCACCCTGGTGCGGCAGGTGTTCATCAACCTCCTGCTCAACGCCATCCAGGCGGCAGGCGAGGAGGGACACGTGGTCGCCAGGATTGGACTGGAAGCGGGGCGGCTGACGATCCGGATCGACAACGACGGCCGGACCATCCCTCCGGCCGTCATGGAACGTCTGTACGAGCCTTTCGCCGGCGGCAACGAGGAAGGCAGCGGGCTCGGACTTTGGATCACCTACCAGATCGTGCAAAGACTCAAGGGCAACATCGAGGCGGAGAGTCTCGAAGGCTGGACCCGGTTCGAGGTCACCCTTCCCCTGGGAGAGGACGCATGGGCGAATGTCGTATCTGTCTGATCGAAGACGACGAGATCATGGGCGGGGCGTTGTCCCTGCGCTTTGACCTGGAGGGCTATGAATACGACTGGTACAAGGCCGGCAAGTCCGCCTTGGCGGCCCTGCTGAAGCGCTCCTATGACGCGGTCATCAGCGATGTCCTGTTGCCGGACCTGGGCGGCGAGGAACTGTATAAGGCGTTGATCGAAAGGGGCGGGCAGGTGCCGCCCTTCATCTTCATCACGGGGCATGGCGCCGTAGACCAGGCCGTGCGCCTGCTCAAGCTGGGTGCGGCGGATTATCTGCTCAAGCCCTTCGAGCCCGACAACTTGCTGGGCAAGCTGAAAAACCTGTTCGAGTGCTCGGAGGGGAAAGGGAACGAGGGCGACCGCATGGGCGTGTCTCCCGCCATTCGGGCCGTCGAAGACCTGCTGCCCAGGGTGGCCCAGAGCCAGACCACAGTGCTGATCACGGGCGAATCCGGTGTGGGCAAGGAGCTGGTGGCGCGCAGGCTGCACGGTCTGCGCAGTGTCGGCGGGCAACGTCCCTTCGTCGCCGTCAACTGCGGCGCGTTCACCGAGACCCTGTTGGAGGCGGAGCTGTTCGGATATGAAAAGGGGGCATTCACCGGGGCGGTCAAGGCACGCAAGGGCATGTTCGAGCAGGCCGCCGGAGGCACCCTGTTCCTCGACGAGATCGGGGACATGTCCACCGCTATGCAGGTCAAGCTGTTGCGTGCCATCCAGGAGCGGCAGATCCTTCGGCTGGGCGGCGAGAACCTCATCCCCGTGGATTTTCATTTGGTGGCGGCCACCCACCACGATCTCAAGGCCATGGTGGAGGCGGGGGCCTTTCGGGAGGACCTGTACTACCGGGTCAACGTCATCCAGATCCGGGTCCCGCCGTTGCGGGAGCGCCGCGAAGACATCCTCTGGCTGGCCGGCCGCTTCCTGGAGAAGTCCTGCAGCGCCAACAGGAGAGGGCGCAGACTGCTTACTCCGGCGTCGGAACGGGCCTTGCTGGACCACCCCTGGCCCGGCAACGTGCGCGAGCTGAAGCACGTCCTGGAGCGCGCCTGCGTCCTGGCCGACGGCCCTCTCCTGACACCGGAACTGTTGTTTTCAGAGCCGCCCGTAAAGGGTTCCAAGTCCCCCGGGGATACCCTGGAGCGCTATCTGTCGGGGCGGGAGCGGGATTACATCCGCAGGGCACTGGACTCCCAGTCATGGCAGATACAGGAAACCGCCCACCTCCTGGGCATCAGCCGCAAGAACCTGTGGGAGAAGATGAAGAAGCTGGGCATCCAGCGGGAAGAGGAACAGGCCTGAGCCTGCAACCTAATCCTCCTTCAGCACGAGGTTGGGGGCCGCATTCAGGGCGGTCCGGCTCCCGGCCCAGGCGTTGAGGGTGGCGCAGGCCAGTCCCAGTAGGGGGCCGGCGGCCCAGATCCAGGGGTCGGGCGTATAGCCGATCTCGAACACCCGCAACGCGAGCACCGCGCCGATGGCTGCGGCCCCGGCGGCGGCCAGCAGCCCGGCCAGGAGGCCCAGGACGGCGAACTCGACCCGCTGGGCCGTGGTCACCTGGGTCCGGGTGGCCCCCAGGCTGCGCAGGAGGGCCGCTTCGCGCACCCGGGCGTCCCGGCTTGCCAGCAACGCCCCATAGAGGACCAGGACGCCCGCCGCCAGGGAGAACAGGAAGACGAACTGCACGGCCGCCACCAGCTTGTCCATCAGGGACAGCACCTGGGTCAGGATGGCCGTGGTGTCCACCACGGTGAGGTTGGGCAGGCGCCGCACCAGGCGGGGCATGGCCCCTGCCTTGTCACCGGCCAGATGGAAGCTGGTGATGTAGCTGGTGGGAAAGGACCGGATCAGCCCGGGGGTGGCGATGACGAAGAAGTTCACCTGCATGGAGTCCCAGTCCACGCGGCGCAGGCTGGTGACCGGGGCGCTGAAGGTCGTGCCCGCCACCGACCAGGTCAGGCGGTCGCCGAGCCGGATGCCCAGGGTCTTGGCGATGCCCGCCTCGACGGACAGGGCGCCTGCGTCCAGTTCCGGCCGGGTGAACCCGTGCCCGGCCGCAAGGCTGTCGTAGGCCGGCAGACGGGTCATGTAGGACAGGTTGAACGCCCGTTCCGCCAGGTGCCGGCTGCGTGCGTCGGGATAGTCCCGGGATTGCACGGGCCTTCCGTTGATGGCGATCAGGCGGCCGCGCACCATGGGGTAGAGGGTAGGGACGGGCAGTCCCGCGTCCCGGAACAAGTCGCGCACCGCCTGGCGCTGTCCCGGCTGGATGTTGATGATGAAGCGGTTGGGTGCGTCGGGCGGGATCCTGGCGCGCCAACCGGCCAGCAGGTCGTCCCGGGTGAAGCTCAGCAGCAGGATGGCCGTGAGTGCCAGCCCCAGGGCGACGAGCTGGGCCAGGTTCTGCCGGCCATGCCGGTGCAGGTTGCGCAGTCCGTGGCGCCCGGCAGGCCCCAGGTACCTGCCCAGGCCTGAGGCCAGACGCAGGGCGATCAGGCCCACGACGGCGTAGATCGCCAGGGCAGCCAGGAAACCGCCCAGCAGGTACAAGGC
>JBJKSP010000321.1:0-5773 GCA_046703865.1 Thiobacillaceae bacterium | reverse complement strand
CGTCTATCCCGGCCAGGCCTACCTGCTCCAGCGGGCCCTGCCCAATTTCTTCTTCCACGTCACCACGGCCTACGACATCCTGCGCCACAACGGGCTGGAGCTGGGCAAGCGGGATTACATCGGCGGTTGAGGACCGCGCTGCATCGCGGCGGGGTACCCATCTCGCGCCAGCGTGAAGGTGACGACTGACAGGCTTGGTTCATCAGGCTATGCTTATAGAGTTGGAGAATCCCCTGGGGCGAGCCCCCATACCCGGGGGTGCGTAAAGGGGGCCTTCAAAGGAATGGGTGCGGGGTAGGGAGCTGGAATGACCTCGCGTACCAATCATGCACAAGCGGTCTCCGGGACCGCGGCGCGGACTGCAGCGCAGCCCGGAATGCCGGTGTGCCCGTCGATGGAGCCAGCTTCGCCAAACACCCTGGCCTTGCTCCGCCGGGGGCGCTGGGGCGAGACCGGCGGAGCGCAGGCGGTGACGGAGGCATGCTCATCCCCGCCCCCAAACCCGGATGTCCGATTTCAGAGAATGTTGCTCGAGGCTTATGTCAGCCTGTGCCAGGGCCGCAGGGAAGACGGACTCACCCGGCTACGCCAGGCCCTGGCCACGGGCCGGGAGGCCGGACTCCTGGACTGCGTGCTGTGCCAGGCGCCGGAGCTGCTGGCCCGGTTGTGCGCGGAGGCCCTGGAATCGGGGATCGAGGGGGAATATGTCCATCGCCTGATCCGTCGCCTGGACCTGGAGCCGCCGTCGCCCACCTGGGCACGCTGGCCCTATCCCGTGCGCATCCACACCCTGGGGCGGCCTGGGGTGGTGGTGCACGGCCAAGCCCTGCATTTCGCTGGCAAGGCCCAGAAGCGCCCCCTGGAAATGCTTTATTGCCTGGTGGCCTCGGGGGGCCGCGGGGTCCCCGTGCATCGCTTGATGAACGCCCTCTGGGATGGCGTGGAGGACCACGACGCACGAGGGGCCTTCGATACCTGCCTGAGCCGTTTGCGCCGTCTGCTGGGCGTGCCCGAAACCCTGGTCCTGGCCGACGGGAGACTGTCCCTGAACGACCGTCTGTGCTGGGTGGACACCCGGGCCTGCGAGCGTCTCATGGGCGAGGCGGATGCGGAGCGGGACCCGGCCTGCCGGGGGGCACTGCTGGAACGCATCCTGGGCCTGTACCAGGGCGATTTCCTGTCCGGGTTGGAAGACGGCTGGGCGGTGCTGGCCCGGGAACGGATCCGCTCCAGGCTCATGCGCACCGTCCGACGGATGGGTCAGTTTCTTGAGCGGGCGGACCGCTGGCCCGAGGCCACCCGGCTCTACGAGCGGATCAGGGAGCTGTTTCCCCTGGATGAGGACCTCTGCCGCCGTCTGATCCGCAGCCACATCGAACAGGGCGAGTTCTCCCAGGCCAAGGACCTGTACGCGCGCTGCCGCAGCCTGCTGGTGAAGGTGCTGGGCGTGCTGCCCAGCGCCACCACCGTGGCCATGCTGGACCGCCTGCCGCCCAAACCGTCGGAGTAAAGGCGTTTCGATGGCTCGATCCGTAAGCGATCCGTGAGACGGGCGGGTGTATTTATAAAGGAAGGTTGAGTTTTGGCGGGTTGAAGGGAAACCTTCGCGGAGAGACAGGAATGACCGAGGCATAGAGGAGGTGCAAGATCAAGATGCCGAAACGACAAGACGGAGGGACGGTATCTGATCGAGGACGCAGAATACCCGGTCGAATCCGTGCCTGAACCCGAGTGAAATAAGACATGAATCCTGGCCGTCAGGCCTGATCTGCCAGGGGGCTTGGGATGGAGTCAGAGGCGGGCCGGCGCCTGTTGCCATGCAGTAGTCGCAACTGCCGTGATCAGGGGCAGGCGCGATGTGGCGGTGGGCTGCCGGTCCGCTTTTTCTCGCTTCGTGGGATGGAGTAGGGGAGGGCAGGCGGCGGTATGATTCCCATGTTGCCCGTAGCAGACCCGGTCGATGCCCAAATATCTGAAGATACTCATCGCCTGCTCGATCTGCCTGGCCGTGGCGGCGGGGATCGCCTGGCTGCTCCAGCGGCTGTTCGGCTGACCGCCCTTCCGGCGGTACAGCCTGCCAGGGGCCGATCATCGCCGCCGGTCAATTTCCCTCGGGTTTAAGCGCGGTCCAGTTGCCGCCCAGTTCGCGGCCGGGATCGAAGCCGGGAACGTCGGACAGGAGGTAGTCGCCCAGCCCATTGCTCCAGGCACCCCGGTAGCCGGACGAGAGCTCGACCCGGTCGTGGGTGGTGGGGTCGACATAGGTCTCGACACCGCGCAGGGCCTGGATATTCCTTTCCACGCTCCGCTCGATGACGGCCTGGCGGCCCAGGTTGCCCTGCTCGATCATGGCGGCGATCTCCTGCTGGGACTGGTGCATGATGCGCTGACGGTCCTGTATGCCCTTCAGGACGATGCGGCCTACGGTCTGGAGGTGCTGGCTGACGGCGGCCTCCCACATGGGATTGAGCCGGAAGGAATGGTAGATGGCGTCGAACAGCCGCTCGTGCCTTTCCAGCTCGCCCTTGGGCGCACGCGCCCCGAACTGGTAAACGGAAGCCAGGCTGTAGCTGCCCGCCATCCGGTAGCCGGCGCTCAGGCTGGACAGCGTGGGCAGGAAGGCCGTGGTACGCATGAGGCTGGCCAGGATCCACTCTTCATCGGTGCCGCCGTTGCGGGGCGTTTCCAGGGCCGCGAGGGCGGCGTCGAAGTCCGTCCGCACCGGGCCGGTGTCGCCGCCGGTCACGGCATCGAATTCCATCTGCAGGGCCTGGGCCAGGTCCTGCACCTGGCCGATCCCAACCAAGGTAGAGCCGGGGCGCCAGCGGGGCAGAAAGATGTTCTGCAGATATCCGGCCGCATCGTAGGGCGGCAGGTAGTCGCAGCCCTTGATGCCATAAGGAGACATGCCCGGCTGGGCGTAATAGCGCGCCTGGGGGTCGTCCGACCATTTCCAGCTATAGCCGGGGAAGACCTCGAAGCCCAGCCTGCCGTCCGGGCTTTGGGCCTTCAGGCTGAGCCGGATGCCGTTGGCGGGGCAGCCGATGTCGACGGTCCAGCGCACCCCAGACTCGACCCGCCAGTCGCTGGGCAGGAGCAGGCTGGCGGCCTCCATCGGTCGACCGAAGCCCGATGGGTCGATGATCTTGACCAGGCGCATGTGCAGGTAGCCCGGCGCCGCCTGCCCGGCGGCAATCGCGCCCGCGGCCATGCCCCATGCGAGCGCGGTGGCCAGCAGCATGGAAAACAGCCTTTCCCATCTCATGATCTTGTCTCCCTGAACGCCCTGCTTTCAGGATAGGCCCTCACGGGAGGAGCACTGCCCGGTGCAGACTGCGTGGCAGCCTCACAACGGTTCGGAAATAACGGCTTGGCCCGTTGATATACTGATCCGACTATCCTCTATAAACCCACTCATGGAACCCCCGAAAGACACCATGCAGGAAGGCATCGCGCGCCAGCGCGAGGTGCTCAAGGCCATGCTGAGCGAGCCCCTGGCCCGGGCAGCGGCGGCCTGCGGCCGGGCATGGGGCGACCGGGCGGGCCTGGATGCGGCCCTGACCGAGGCCCTGAAGACGCTGCCGTCCTGCAAGTACATGTATGCCCTGGACACGGACGCCGTCCAGGTGAGCGACAACATCTCCCGCGAAGGGCTGATCGGGCAGGATTTCGGGCGCGACCGCTCCGGCCGGCCCTACATGCGTGAGGTGGTGCCCAGCCAGGACTTCCTGCTGTCCCAGGCCTACATCAGCCTGCGGGCGAGCCGGCCCTCGCTCACCGCGGTGCAGATCGTGCGCGACGCGGAGGGCCGCGTCCTGGGCTTCGTGGGCGCCGACTTCGACCTGCGCGACCTGCCCATCACCCGGCAGCTCTACGAGGAGCCGAAATACTGGCGCCAGATCAAGGGCGACCCCGCCATCCGCGGCACCGTGTTCCATCAGACCCGGGCCGAGAGCCAGATGGACGCCAACATCGACACGGTGCTGAGCGTGGTGGAAGAGCTGATGACCGAGTGCGGCATCTACCACGTGATGCTGCACTTCTCCAGCAGCCGGGCGGTGATCTGGGTGTTCGACGACCCCTATCGCTACCGCCTGCTGGACATCGACGCCCTGACCGACCCGGACATCTGCCTGGCCTACCCGCGCCGGCCCTATCCGGACGACGCCCTGGTGAGCCGGGAGCAGGTCCACGGCGTGCTGGAGAACCTGCGGGCGCTGCGCTTCATGGACGAGATGTTCTACCTGCGCAGCGGCACCCTGAACATCTTCAACGGCGTGGTGGGCCTCACCTTCTCCTGCGACGGCTCCCATTACCTGCCGGTGGAGGAATTTCTGAACAAGGGCCACGACTTCTGGGTAAGCGGCGGGATGATGGCGCCATGAAATTCCAGCATCTGCCCGTGGGCGCCCGATTCGAATACGAGGGCCGGCCCTACGTGAAGACCGGCCCCCTCACGGCCGCCGGCGAACAGGGCGGACAGCGCATGATCCCGCGCTGGGCGGTGCTTAAGCCCGCGGATGGCGCCGCGCCAGAACCGGCCGCCAGGGTCCCACGCCAACTGGACGAGACGACTGTCTTGGTGGCCTTCCAGGCCTATCACGCGGAATGCACCCGGCTGCTGGCGGAGACAGGGGACGGCGAGGCCGTTCAGGAAAGGCTGGCGGCGGCGCGCCGGTCCTTTCTGGAGGCGCTGGCTGCCATGTAGGAGCGAGCTCCGACCCTGTCCCGAGCCTGTCGAGGGATTGCGATTAGGTAGGGGGACGGAAACTGGCCTGGCCTTTCCCCTACACCCTGTACCTGGGCCGGCCCGCCCTCTATAGTTGCTTCCACCCGCGATAAAGAAGGATCTTTTCTCCATGGCCTGGGAGGCCTGGCTCACCCTCGGCGTCGTCCTGCTGTGCATCGGCCTGCTGGCCTCCAACCGCTATGCGCCCGATGCGGTGATGGTGGGCGGCCTCACCCTGCTGCTCCTGGCGGGGGTGGTGACGCCGGCCCAGGCCCTCTCCGGCCTGGCCAACGAGGGCATGGTGACGGTGGCGGTGCTCTACGTGGTGGTGGCCGGGCTGATCGATACCGGCGGCACCGCCTGGGTGTCCCAGTCCCTGCTGGGCCGGCCCCGGTCCCTGTCCGGTGCCCAGATGCGGCTCATGGCGCCGGCGGCGGCCCTGAGCGCCTTCCTCAACAACACGCCGGTGGTGGCCATGTTCATCCCGGCGGTGCAGGACTGGGCCAAGCGCCACGGCCTCTCCACCTCCCACCTGATGCTGCCCCTGTCCTATGCCGCCATCGCCGGCGGCACCTGCACGCTGATCGGCACCAGCACCAACCTGGTGGTGAACGGCCTGCTCAAGGCGGACACGCCGCTGCCCGGCGTCGGCATGTTCGACCTGGCCTGGGTGGGCCTGCCTACCCTGGTTGCGGTCCTGCTGTACATGATCGGGCCGGGCCATGGGCTGCTGCCGGAGCGGCGCTCGATCATCAGCCGCCTGTCGGACGCCCGGGAATACACCGTGGAGATGCTGGTGGAGCCGGGCAGCCCCCTGGACGGCAAGACCATCGAGGACGCCGGTCTGCGCCAGCTGCCGGGCATGTATCTGGTGGAACTGGACCGGGGCGGCATGCTCATGCCCGCCGTGTCTCCGGAGGCCCGGCTCATGGGCGGTGACCGGCTGGTCTTCGCCGGGGTGGTGGAGTCGGTGGTGGACCTGCAGAAGATCCGGGGGCTCAAGCCCGCCACGGACCAGGTGTTCAAGCTCGATTCGCCCCGGCA
>JBJKSP010000320.1:0-4210 GCA_046703865.1 Thiobacillaceae bacterium | reverse complement strand
GGACTACATCGCCCGGCTGACCCTGGACCAGACACAGTTCGTGCTGGCCCACGAGGCCATGCACTGCGCCCTGTCCCATTTCGCCCGCCGCAACCACCGCCAGAAGCATCGTTGGGACGTGGCCTGCGACTACGCGGTGAACATGATCCTGGACGAGGAACGCATGCAGGGGCCGGAAAATTCCCTGCTCAACGCCGCCTACCGCGGGCTGACCGCGGAGGAGATCTACCCGTTGCTGCACGAGAACCCGCCGGAGCAGCCCCAGGACATGCACCTGTTCGATCAAGAGTCCCAGGAGGGGGCCGGGGAATCAGAGCCTGGGGATCAGGACGCCAACCAGGAGAGCAACGAGAAACAGGATCCCGGCGAAGGCAACGGGCAGCAGCCGGATCAGCGGGAGGACACAGGCGGTCAGGCCCAAGAGGCCGGTGAATTGCAGGGCGCGCCTCCCCCGCCGCCCATGGACCCGGACAAACTGGACGAACAATGGAAGAGCCGCCTCGCCGCCGCCGCCCAGGCCGCTCGCCAGGCCGGCAAGCTGTCCCAGTCCCTGATGCGCTTCGTGGACGACCTGCTGGCCCCCCAGTTGCCCTGGCGGGCGCTGTTGGCCCGGTACATGATGAATGCCGCCCGGGACGACTACAGCTTCCAGCGAACCTCCAGGCGCGAGGGCGATGCGCTCATGCCGCGCCTTTACAGCCAGGGCGTCAACGTGGTGGTAGCCCTGGATACCAGCGGCTCCATCAGCGACGAAGAACTGAAAGGGTTCCTCTCCGAGGTGGACGCCCTCAAGGGCCAGGTCCGGGCCGAGGTATCCCTGCACGCCTGCGACGACAAGCTCTGCGAGGGCGGACCCTGGCATTTCGCTCCCTGGGAGCCCATGGCCCTGCCCGAGTCCGTGAGCGGCAGGGGGGGAACCGACTTCCGGCCCGTGTTCCAGTGGATCGAGCAGGATCGGCTGGACCCGGACATCCTGGTCTATTTCACCGACGCCGAAGGCAGATTCCCCGAGCGGGAGCCCGCCTACCCCGTGGTGTGGCTGGTCAAGGGCAAGGCGGAGGTGCCCTTCGGAGTGCGCGTCCAACTCAACTGAACTCTTCCCTTCGGAGTGGGACAAACGTCCGATTGCCATCCTGCACGGCCGTCGGACAATAGCGCCATGCCGAAACGGATATGCCTCCTCCTCTGCCTCGTTCTGATGGCCATCGCGGCCCGGGCCGCGCCCACCGAGGTGTCCATCACCCTGCCCTCGGACATCCAGATCGTCAGCGACCGTTACGCGGCACAGGGACCCTACGTGGTGCTTTGGTTCACGGGCGAACACGGCCAGGTGGACTCGGAGGCCCGGGCGGCCGACTATCTCGCCGCGCATGGCCTGGAGACATGGGTCACGGACTGGCTCTCCCCCTACTTCCTGCCGCTCCTGCACAGCAGCATCGACCGGGTGCCGGCCGCCGATCTGGCCGACTGGCTGGAGGCGGTGCGGAAAAGGAACATGGGACGCCGATTCATACTGGTGGCGGCGGGCCACGGCGCCGCATGGGCCCTGCGGGCCGTGAAGGCCTGGCGCGAACGCTATGGCGAGGACACGCCGGACCCCACCGCGGGGGCCGTGTTCCTGCACCCTATCCTGTACCACCGCCTGGAGCCCGGCCAGGCGCCGGAATACGACAAGGTGGTTTCCGAGACCCCCCTACATGTGGTGGTACTGCAGCCCAGTTCATCGGTCGGCTACTGGTGGCGCGACCATCTCAAGGCCGCCATGGAGGCCGCCGGAAGCCGGGTGAAGATCGACGTCCTTCCAGGCATGCGGGACGGCTTCTACCGCAGGGCGGACGCCACGCCATCGGAACAGGCCGAGACCGCCCGGCTGGGCGAGATCCTGGAGGCGGCCATGCACCCACTGACGGAGCAGAAAACACCGTGAAGCGCATCCTATTGACTTTGCTGCTGTGCCTGATGATCCACCCCGGGCTGGCGGCCGACCTCAAGCCCCTGCCCCCCAAACCGGCGCCGGCCCTGGACCTGCCACTGCTGGGGGGCCACAGGATCACCCTGGCATCCCTGAAGGGCCGGGTAGTCCTGGTGAACTTCTGGGCCACCTGGTGCCCCCCCTGCCGCAAGGAGATGCCCTCCATGGAACGCTTGCAAAGGGACATGGCCAACCGGCCCTTCACCATCCTGGCCGTGAACGCGGGCGAAACCCCGGCGGCGGTCCAGGAGTTTCTGCAGCAGGTCCCGGTCACCTTCCCCATCGCCCTGGACCAAGATGGCAGGCAGATCCGGGCATGGCGGGCCTTCGTCTTCCCCACCAGCTACCTGGTGGACAAGGCCGGACACATCCGTTACGGGCTTTATGGCTCCATCGAATGGGACACACCCGGGGCCGAGGCCATCATCGAAGAGCTGATACGGGAGCCCGCGGGCACGATCGCCGCAGCCCGGTGAGCCGCACACGGCTCACCCACGGCCAAGCGTCCAGCTTGGTGCCGCAAATCGTAGCGCAATCAATCAGATATCAAAGGCTGAGTACTTGCCCCTGGGCCAGGGCCCGCGGGGAAAGCCCGGGCGGCGCAGAGGCCAGGATCTCGTCCATGATGACGGCCTCTCCGCCGGGGTTGAGGTGGGTGATCGAGACCTCGGCCTCCCCCTTGAGCCGGACCAGGTCCGGTGCCAGGGTGGCCGGGCAATAGTGCCGGGACGCCTCGGCCAGGTCCCGCAGGGTGTTGGGGAAGGAGGTGTCCACGACGAGGTGGCGCAGGTCGGCGGTACCGGAGGCGATGTCCCACAGGGCATCGTGGCTGGCCGTGTCACCGGAGAAGATCAGGCTGCCGCCATCATCCCGGACCAGAAATCCGGCCGCCGGCACGGTATGCTGGGCGGGGATGGCGGTGAACCGGCGGCCGTCCAGATCCACGGTCTCGCCCAGGCCCAAGGGGGCATACCGCAGGAAAGGGGCCTCCGGCGTCGGGACCACGGAAAAGTCAGGCCATAGCTGCCAGTTGAACAGATGCACCTTCAGGATCTCCAACACTTCCGGCAGGGCGTGGATCACGAGGGGCCGGTCTCGCTCGGCCCCCACGCTGTCCATCATGGCCGGTAGGCTGAGGATGTGATCCAGGTGGGTATGGGTCAGGAACAAGTGGTCGATGCGGGCCATCTCGGCATGGTCCAGCAGGGTCACGCCGCTGCCCGCATCCAGGAGGATGTCCTCGTCCACCAGGAAGGAGGTAGTGTGACGGCCGTCGCCGATGCCGCCGGAACAGCCCAGGATGCGCACTTGCATGGACTTGGTCCCGCCTATTTGGTGGTGAAAGTGTACACGCCATCCCAGCCTTCCGGCGGCGGTTGCTCCCGGAAGTGGACGACGCGTTCCAGATAGACGTCGTAGAGCTTGCGCGCGTTCCGCTCGCGCAGATTGAGCAGCTTGGCCTCGGCCGCATCCCAGTGGCCGGCGTGATAGTCCGCCAGGGCGGCCTCGAAGGCCTGGGCCTCCGCAAGCCGCTCCGGAGCCACCTCGGCGGCGATACCCAGGGGCTCGTAGATGGCCACCGGCTCCTTCTTGCCCTTCACCCGCACCCGGTCCACCAGTTGGAAGGCGAGGTCGGGACAATCCGCACGGGTCGTCTCGCCCACCAGTACGCCGACGCCGTACTGCTTGGTCAGGCCTTCCAGGCGAGAGGCCAGGTTCACCGCGTCGGCCATGACCGTATAGGCCATCCGGAACGCCGAACCCATGTTGCCCACGCTCATGCGGCCCGTGTTCACCCCCACGCCGATCCTCACCGGCGGGAAGCCCTGCTGCTCCAGCCCGGGATTCAGTTCCGCCAGGGTGGACTGCATGGCCAGGGCCGTGAGCACGCCGTCCCGGGCATGCCGGTCGTCGCTCATGGGGGCGCCCCAGAAGGCCATGATGGCATCGCCGATGTACTTGTCGATGGTGCCCCGGTTCTGCTGGACCAACCGGGTCATGTGGGACAGGTAGGCATTGAGCATCTCGGCCAGCCGGGCGGCCTCCAACCCCTCGGAGATGCTGGTGAAGTCGCGGATGTCGGAGAACAGCACGGTCATGACCCGGGACTCGCCGCGCAGGCTGTAGCGGGCGGGGTCCTTGGCCATTTCGTCCACCAGCTCGGGGGGGACGTACTGGCCGAACAGCCGCGTGATCTGGGCCTTGGACCTCGCCTCCACGAAGAAGCCGTAGCTCATG
>JBJKSP010000319.1:0-20869 GCA_046703865.1 Thiobacillaceae bacterium | reverse complement strand
ATGCAGGTCTATCGCGCGCGGCTGCGGGCATTGGTTGCCGCACGCGACCATCCCGGCTTCGCCGCGGTGCTGGGCCGGCTCTTTGCCCTGGCCCGGGAGCGTTCGGCCCGGGGCGACCCGGTGCTGGAGAATCGCGCCCTGCTCCTGACGCTGGCCGAAGCGGCGGGCGGCGTGAGGTTGGGCACCATGGTGCGGACAGGGGACCGGATGGGTGGCCTGCGCCTGGCCGGCAGGACCGACTCCGTCCAGCACTTCTGCGTCTCGGCCGGCCTGGCGGCAGCGGCGGGGCAGGGGCTGGCGGACACGGCCGGCCTGTACAAGGAGATGCTCGATACCCGGGGGGGCAGCGGTTTCAGTTTCACCGATCTGGCCGCGGACCGGGCGGGCACCCGGCTGGGGCGGTTGGCCACCCGCTCCGAGGCCGATGCCCGCCGGGTCCAGGACCGTTTGGCCGGCACGGCGGAGGAGACCCTGTTCATGCCCAGGATCGCCGATCTGCCGGAATACCTCGGCCTGCACAGCTTCGAACGCCGTTTCGGCGCCGTCAACAGCCCGCGGTACAACCGTCTGATGGCACAGATCGACGCGCGCATCGACGCCCTTGCCCTCTACGCCGACGCACAAACCCGACCATGATGTGACCGACACGGTAACCGCCGGGACCATGCTACACTCGCGCCACATTACTAACCTTGATCTCGTCTACGGCGGGTTAGGGGATGGCGGAAGACAGCGACCTCGAACGTTCCGAACCGGCGTCGGCACGAAAACTCGAAAAGGCCCGGGAACGCGGCCAAGTGCCCCGCTCCCGCGAACTTTCCACCTTCGCGGTCCTCCTCGCCAGCGGGCTGGTCATGTCCTTCCTCGGGTTGTTCATGTTCAACGGCATGCAACAGGTCATGCGCAACGGCCTCAGCTTCGGACGGGCGGCCATCCAGGGTCCCTCCCACATGCTGGAGGTCCTGTCGACAGCAGGCTGGGAAGCCTTGTTGGTGTTTCTTCCCCTGGGCGGTGCCGTCATCCTTGCGGCCATAGTGGCGAACCTCATGGTGTCCGGCTGGGTGTTTTCCACGGAGGCCCTGGAGGCCGATTTCAGCCGCATGGATCCGCTCAAGGGACTGGTCCGCATGTTTTCCTGGCATGCCCTGGTGGAGCTGGTCAAGGCCATGCTGAAGGGTGGAATCATCGCCGGCGCGGCGGGGTGGATGACCTGGACCCAGCGGCGCGGACTGCTGAACCTGCCCGCCGAGCCCTTTGATACGGCCGTCCTGCATTTCGGCCAGATCACCCTCTACACCTTTCTGGCCGCCGCCGCGGCCTTCGCCGCCATCGTGTTGATGGACATCCCTTACCAGTTGTGGGATTTCCACCGCTCCATGCGCATGACCAAGGAAGAGGTCCGCCAGGAACAGAAGGAGATGGAAGGCGACCCCCAGATCAAGGCCCGCATCCGGGCCGTCATGCGCGAGGCGGCCCGGCGGCGCATGATGTCGGCGGTGCCCAAGGCCGATGTGGTGGTCACCAACCCGTTGCACTACGCAGTGGCCCTCGAATACCGGGAGCGAAGCATGAGCGCCCCCCGGGTGGTGGCCAAGGGCTCCCAGCTGGTGGCGCAGCGCATCAAGGAGATCGCCCGGGAACATCGCGTGCCCATCGTGGAAGCACCGCCATTGGCACGCGCCCTGCACCGCCACGTGGAGGTGGGCGAGGTCATACACGCCTCCCTGTTCACGGCCGTGGCCCAGGTGCTGGCCTATGTCTACAGGCTGCAGCTGCCCGGTCCGACGCCGTCCCCCCCCGAGGACTGGCAGGTGCCGCCAGAGCTGGACTCCCAGGGAGTTAGCGTCTGATGGCCCAGGCCATGGTGTTGAGCGGAACCAATTGGCAGAGGCTGGCCGCCCCGTTGCTGGTGGTCCTGGTGCTGGGCATGATGGTGCTGCCCCTGCCGCCGTTCCTGCTGGACATCCTGTTCACCTTCAACATCGCCATGGCGATGATCGTCCTGCTCATCAGCCTCTATACCCTGAAGCCCCTGGACTTCTCGGTGTTTCCCACGGTGGTCCTGTTGACCACCCTGCTGAGGTTGTCCCTGAACGTGGCCTCCACCCGGGTGGTGCTGTTACGGGGCCATACCGGCCCGGACGCGGCGGGCAGGGTGATCGAGTCCTTCGGCCATTTCCTGGTGGGCGGCAACTACGCCGTGGGCCTGACGGTGTTCGTCATCCTGGTGGTGATCAATTTCGTGGTCATTACCAAGGGTGCCGGGCGCATCGCCGAGGTCTCCGCACGCTTCACCCTGGATGCCATGCCGGGCAAGCAGATGGCCATCGACGCGGACCTCAACGCGGGTCTCATCGGTGAGGACGAGGCCCGCAAGCGGCGCGGGGAGATCGCCCAGGAGGCGGATTTCTACGGGGCCATGGACGGCGCCTCCAAGGTCGTGCGCGGCGACGCGGTGGCCGGGATCATCATCATGATCATCAACATCCTGGGCGGCCTCATCGTCGGGGTGGTCCAGCACGGCATGGACCTGGCCGCGGCGGCCAACGCCTACACCCTGCTGACCATCGGCGACGGCCTGGTGGCCCAGATCCCCGCGCTGATCATCTCCACCGCCGCCGGCATCGCCGTCTCCCGCGTCTCCACCGAACAGGACCTGAACCAGCAACTGCTCGGCCAGATCTTCGGCAAGCCTCAGGCCATCTTCCTGGCGGCCGGCATCCTGGCCGTCCTGGGGCTCATCCCGGGCATGCCCCACGTGCCTTTCCTGTTCATGGGCGGCGTGATCGGCGGCATCGGCTACTGGCTCATGCAGCGGCTGGAGGCCGAGGCTGCGGCGCCGGCCCAGGAAGAGTTGCCCGCGGCGGGAGAGGAACCGCTGGAGGTGGGCTGGCATGATGTGGCCCCGGTGGACAGGCTCGGTTTGGAGGTGGGCTATCGACTGGTTCCCCTGGTGGACCGCAACCAGGATGGCGAATTGCTGCGGCGGGTGCGCGGCATACGCAAAAAGATCGCCCAGGACCTGGGCTTCCTGGTGCCGGCCGTGCATATCCGGGACAACCTCCAGCTTCGGCCCAACGGCTACCGCATCACCCTCAAGGGCGTGGAAGTGGGTGAGGGCGAGGCCCAGGCCGGCAAGTTCCTGGCCATCAATCCGGGCCGCGTGCTGGGCACGGTGCAAGGACAGGCCACCGTGGACCCGGCCTACGGGCTTGCGGCCGTTTGGATCGATGCCGCTTCACGGGAGCAGGCCCAGACCTACGGCTACACGGTCGTGGATGCCAGCACCGTGGTGGCGACCCATATCTCCAAGGTCATCAACGAGCACGCCCCCGATCTGCTGGGATGGGAGGAGACCCAGCAGCTGCTGGACCACGCCGCCAAACAGACGCCCAAGCTGGTGGAGGACCTGACGCCCAAGCTCCTGCCTCTGCACATCGTGCAAAAGGTCTTGCAGAACCTGTTGGAGGAGCGGGTCCATCTGCGGGACATGCGCACCATCCTGGAGACCCTGGCCGAGCATGGCCCGCGCACCCAGGACCCGGACGAATTGACATCGGCCGTCAGAGCCGCGCTGGGCCGTGCTATCATTTTCGAAATATTCGGAGGAGAGCCGGAATTGCAGGTCATGGCCTTGGAGCCCAACCTGGAGCAGATCCTCACGCAGGCCTTGGCGGGGCGGGGGCAGGAGGGCATGGGGCTGGAGCCTGGATTGGCCGAGCGCCTGGTGCGCGACACCCAGAAGGCCGTCGAGGGCCAATCCCGCACCGGCCTGCCCTCCGTTCTTCTGGTCAGCCAGCCCCTGCGTTCGGTCCTGTCCCGTTTCCTGCGCCGGGCCGCTCCCGAGCTGAAGGTGATCTCCCACGCCGAGGTGCCCGACGGCAAGGGCATCCGCGTCACCGCCCTGATCGGTAACGGCGCATGATCAAAAAATTCCACGCCACCACCACCCGTGAGGCCCTGCGCCTGGTGCGAGACGCCCTGGGGGCCAACGCCATCATCCTGTCCAACCGCCAGGTGGCGGGCGGCGTGGAGATCATCGCCGTGGCCGACCTGGACATGGCGGCCCTGTCGAGCCAAGCCGAGCCGGCACAGCTGCCGTTGGTCCCACCAACAGGCCCCCCCGCCGTGACGAGTCTCATGGAGCACCTGGCCCAGCGGGAGGCCAGCCTGATCCATCCCGTGCGGCCGGAACCCGAGAGGGAAGTCGTCGAGCCGCCCCCCCCTGCCGTCGACGAGCCCCGGCCCGCGGAGGTCACGGCTCCCGTCACGACGGCAACAACCAAGGAGCAGACGCCGTCCCCGGCGCAAACCCCGCCCAACGGCTCCCAGGAACCGCCGGGTGCCATGCAGGAACTGGTGCGCGAGATGCGCCTGCTGCGGGGCATGGTGGAGGGACAGCTGGCAGGTTTCGCCTGGGGCGAGACCGCGCGCCGGGACCCAGTGCGTGCCGAGGCCATGAAACGCCTGCTGGCCGCGGGCTTCAGTACGGCCCTCTCGCGGCAGTTGCTGGACAATCTGCCCGCGGAGGCGGACACCGACAAGGCGGTCAGATGGCTGCGGGCCGCCATCGCCCACAACGTCAACATCGCCGGGCAGGGGGATGACATCCTGGAGCAGGGCGGGGTCTATGCGGTGGTGGGACCCACCGGGGTGGGCAAGACCACCACGGTGGCCAAACTGGCGGCCCGGGCGGTGCTCCGCTATGGGGCCCAGAAGGTGGCCCTGGTTACCACCGATACCTACCGGATCGGTGCACAGGACCAGCTGCGCATCTACGGCCGCATCCTGGGGACACCGGTGTTCGCGGTGCGGGACGAAAACGACCTGGAAATGACCCTTTCGGATCTGGGCAGGCGGCACCTGGTCTTTATCGATACCGTGGGCATGAGCCAGCGCGACAAGCGCGTGGCCGAGCAGATCGCCTTCCTGTGCGGCGAGGAGCGTGGTGTCAAGCGCCTCCTGCTGTTGGGCGCGCCGGCCCAGGGGGTCACCCTGGAAGAGGTGGCGCGGTCCTACAGCGGCCAGGGACTCGTGGGTTGCATCCTCACCAAGATCGATGAAGCGCTGTCCTATGGTCCCGCGCTCGACGTGGCCATCCGCCATCAGCTCATGCTGCACTACGTCACCAATGGACAGCGGGTGCCGGAGGACCTGCACGCGGCCAATGCGCTTTACCTGGTGGATCGGGCCTTCCGTCTGTCCCAGTCGAATTCGCCCTTTACCCCGGACGAGGGGGATTACCCGGTACTGATGGCTGCCCTGGATGCCGCTGCCGTGCCCCAGGAGGACGCCGTCCCCGGGGTGCTCGGAGCCGCGGGCTAGAACCCATGGACCAGGCCGCGGGGCTGCGCAAACTGATCGGGGGCGGGACGCGGTTCGTCGCACTGGGCGTGTTCGGGCCCGACCCGGGACTGAGCGCCCTGGCCCTGGCGAACCTGGCCTACGCGCTGGCGCAGCGGGGCAGTGCCGTGTGGGCGATGGATGAGGTGCCTGCCCCCAACAATACGGCCTCCCAGTTCGGTGCCCATCCGCGCCTGGGTCTGGAGCGCGCCTGCCGGGAGGCCATGGCGCCCGAGAGCGCGCTGTTGCGGCTGGCGGACGGTGTGCAGTCCCTGCAGACGCCCGGCGGGGTCGAGTGGTTGGCATCCGTGCCCGAGCAGCGCTGGCATGAGGTGTGCGAGTCCCTGGGTTCCCTCCCGGAACAGCCCCAGTGGCTGATGGTCCATGCCACGCACAGGCGCGAGCACGGCAGCCTGGCCCTATGCGCCGAGGATCGGCTGCTGGTGGTGCCGGAACGCAAGAGCGCCCTGACCGAAGGCTACGCCATCCTCAAGGCGGCCCAACAACGCCATGGGGCGATACGGTGGCACCTGTTGGTGATGCAATCCCGCGCCGGCAGCGAGGCCCGCAGGATCCACGCCGCGCTGGATTCCACGGCCCGCCGTTTTCTGGGTACCCGCCTGGACTGGTTCGGCGCGGTGCCGAGGGATGAGCAGTTGCAGGCCGCCAAACGCGGCATGCGGCCGGTGCTTGCCTCGGCGCCCGGTGCCCCCGCTGCCTTGGCGTTCCGAGAGTTGGCCGAGACGGCCATGGCCTGGCCGGCCGAAGGGATCGGCAGCATCGGCGAATTCTGGATGAGAATGTGGCTGTTCAGCCGCCTTTCCCCCGATCGGACCGGGGAGGAGACCTGCTACGGGCTGCATGCTTGAAACGTCTACGCGACTGAGGAAGAACCGAGATTGAGCGTACGGCATGTACACCACCATTGACAGCGCGGACAAAGAGGCCCTGCTCAAGACGTATCTGCCTCTGGTAAAGCGGATCGCCTACCACCTGATGACGCGGCTGCCGGCCAGCGTTGAGGTGGATGATCTGATCCAGGCCGGGCTCATGGGCCTTTTGGACGCCGTAGAGCGCTTCGACAACGACCAGGGGGCCCACTTCGAGACGTACGCCACCCAGCGCATCCGCGGCGCCATGCTGGACGAGTTGCGCGAGGCGGACTGGGCCTCCCGCAACGTGCGCAAGGCCGGGCGCCAGATCGAACACGCCATCAGCGTCCTGGAGCAACGCCTGCAGCGTCCGCCCGCCGAGCAGGAAATCGCCCAGGAACTGGAATTGGACATCCACACCTACTTCGACCTGCTCAGCGAGGCCAGAGGCGCCCAGCTGGTCTATTACGAGGACCTGCACGACGAGGACGGGGACGACTTCCTCGACCGGTTCGCTGACGACATCGGCCAGGGACCCTTCGATATCCTCGCCGGCCACCATTTCAAGCATGCCCTGGCCCAAGCGGTGGCCATGCTCCCGGAGCGGGAGAAACAGTTGATGGGCATGTATTACGAACAGGACATGAATTTCAAGGAGATCGGCGCTGTGCTGGGTGTTTCCGAATCCCGCATCTGCCAGTTGCACAGCCAGGCGATCTCCCGCCTGCGCACACGGCTGCGGGATTGGACCAGGGGTGCGGATTGAGCGAAAGGCCATCCCTCGGGCCGGACCGGTTCCCGCGTCGGCGCCCGGTCCCCAGGGGCAGGGTGTTCATCGACCGGGCCATGGAGCGCTGATCCGGCATGGACATCATCAGCCTGGTCGGTCTGCTCGTCGGCCTATCGGCAATCGTCATCGGCCAGATCCTGGAAGGCGGCAGTATCGGTTCGCTGCTGCAGCTCACCGCCTTCTTCATCGTCATCGGGGGCACCAGTGGGGCGGTGATGCTGCAAAGCCCGCTCAGGGTCTTTCTGGATGGGCTGCTCATGCTCAAGTGGGTGTTCAGTCCACCCAGCCTGGCTCCTGTCGAGATTCTCAACCTCATCATCGAATGGAGCCATCAGGCACGCCGGGGCGGGCTGCTGGCATTGGAGCCCCAGATCGAGGCCCAGGACGACCTGTTTCAACGGCGTGGGCTGCAGATGCTGGTGGACGGCGCCGAGCCGGAAGTCCTGAGAGAGACGATGGAACTGGAGCTGGCCTCACACGAGCATCATCAGCTTGAGGCGGCCAAGGTTTGGCAGTCCGCCGGTGGCTATGCCCCCACCATCGGCATCCTGGGTGCGGTCATGGGCCTGATCCACGTCATGGAGAACCTGACCGATCCCTCCAAGCTGGGCGCGGGCATCGCCGTCGCCTTCGTCGCCACCATCTACGGCGTGGGCAGCGCCAATCTCATCTTCCTGCCCATCTCCAACAAACTCCGCGCGCTGGTGAACAAACAGGTCAAGCTCAAGGAAATGTACATCGAGGGGCTGGTGTCCATCGCCAACGGCGAGAATCCCCGGATGATCGAGGCCAAACTGCAGGGGTATCTGGTGTAGCCAGGGAGCCCGACGTCCCCAGCGCGGATTGAGACCGAGGTTCAGCCGATCTACGTTCCTGAAACCTGAAACCTGAAACCTGAAACCTGAAACCTGAAACCTGAAACCTGAAACCTGAAACCATGGCGCGCAAGCACCGACGCGAAGAGCACGAGAACCTGGATCGCTGGCTGGTCTCCTACGCGGATTTCATCACCCTGCTGTTCGCATTTTTCGTCGTCATGTATGCCATCTCCTCCATCAACGAGGGCAAGTACCGGGTCCTGTCGGATTCCCTCGTGCAGGCCTTCCGCCAGGTCCCTACCAGCAGCCAGCCGATCAACCTGGGGGCCAGGTACCCGAACGTCCTGTCCGGCACCGGCATGCCCATCGGCAAGACCCAGGTCCAACCCAAGCCCCAGGAACAGCCCGCCGCTCAGCACATGAAGCAGTTGGCCCGCAACGTGCTGGAGGCGA
The DNA here is from genome assembly GCA_046703865.1 of Thiobacillaceae bacterium. GTDB lineage: Bacteria > Pseudomonadota > Gammaproteobacteria > Burkholderiales > Thiobacillaceae > JBJKSP01. The sequence continues at coordinate 12,593 of JBJKSP010000319.1, read as the reverse complement.
TGGAGCCCCTGGTCAAGAAAGGACAGGTGCACGTTACGGAGTCGCCACGGGGCATCACGGTGGAGATCAACGCCAGCGTCCTGTTTAAGAGCGGCGAGGCCACATTACAGCCCGCCTCCATCCAGACCCTGACCGCCGTGGCCAACGTCCTGGCAGGCGTGGACAACAAGATCCAGGTGGAGGGACATACGGACAACGTCCCCATCTCGAACTCGGTCTTTCCCTCCAACTGGGAGCTTTCTTCCGCCCGGGCGGGCAGTGTGGTCCGACTATTCTCGGAGCACGGTGTGGCCCCGTCCCGCATGGTCGCCATCGGCTATGCGGACAACCACCCGGTGGATACCAACGCCACGCCCAAAGGCCGGGCGCGCAACCGCCGCGTGAACGTCCTCATACTGCATGAGAACCAGGGCAAGACCCAGGAGATCGGGATTAACTGAGAGCGACAGGGCGGTCACCGTTCAGGCGATGGTGATGCGGTAGACCTCAATGCTGGGGGTATATTCCATGCGCTTCTCGGTTCGAACGGAGATGTTCCCGGTGGCGGACTGCAGTTCCAGCCTTTGATCGGGCGCCAGGCTGCCGGGCGGGGCCAGCAGCATGGGTGACTGCTTGAGCGTAGTCGAGGCCTGGACCAGCAGCCCGGCCACCTCCCGGGCATTCTCGGTACGGCGGATCTGCACCGCAATGGCCTTGGGTGCCAGCAGCTGAATCCCGAAATACAGATCCCCGGGTTTGGGCACGCGAAACCATTTCACCAGCCCCACGGTCCAGCTGGCGCCTTCTTGGCGGATGCCCACCAAGTCTCCCACCTTGACCTGGGTTGTCAGGTTTGAGTCCCGACGCAGGGCCAAACCACCCATGCTGTCGTCCACAACCATGCAGCGTATCAGCGTGGGCGGGGCGGCATCGCCGGATTGTTCGTGCTGGATGGGCTCATGGCTCGCGCCCGTTTCAGCGGAGATGATCTGGTGCAGGGCACGCAGCCCGAAGCTGACGTCATATTCCTGGCCGGGCCGGTGTCGCCTGCGCTGGGACTGGCGCTGTTGGGAGGCGCCCCAGTTCAGTTTCAGGCGGCGCAGCATCACGGCGTATTCGGGGTCCCTGGCGGCCGCGGGCAGCCCGAGCTTTTCCGGGTCCTCCCTGCCTTTGACGTGGGTGGCCAGCATGGCCAGGTGCTTGACCAGCTCGGTAGTGTTGAGCATCAGGTCCCAGCGGGAGGTGGTGGGATGCTGTCCCCAGGCCTGGGGCTTGGGTGACGAGTCGGCGTTGACGTCGATGTGGAAGATGCCGGTCTGGCCCTTGGCCTCTTCCGCCGGGATCAGGGAGGCGAGATTGTTGTAGCGTGCAATGATGTCCTTGGCCCAGGGGATTTCGATGTGGGGAAACTGGTAAGGATCGGCCAGGGCCATGAGCAAGGTGGATTTGTAAACCTGCTCCAGAGACTGCATCTTGCTGGAGCCTTCTGAAACGGACTGGGAGAGCCCGCTCTTGAGGGCATAGTTGAAGGTCTGATGCAGGTCCACCCAGACACCCCGGGGGATGTTCTGGTGGGTCTCATAGCTGATCTCAAGCACCGCCTGGAGGAATAGCAATACCCGCTGCAGGTAGGCAGGCAGGATCTTCTTGTTGAAGCGAAAGGTCCGTCCCAGCCATTCGAGGATCAGGATCTTGTAGGTGTTGGTCAGTTCCAGAAGCAGGCGCTGGGCGAACTCGGGATGGCGTTTGAGCCTGGGTGGGAGGGGCAGAGATACGCTGTTGCACTGTTCACGCAGGGACGACACCGTCTCTTCCACCACCGGGCTCAGGAGCTCTGCCACCTTGACACGCTGCTCATGGTCGATCACCGAGCCATTGAGCGCCTCCATATAGTCCGCGAGTTCCCCCGCCGCCTCGACCGGGTTGGACAGCGGCAATCTCGTGAGCCAAGCGGCAACTTGCTTGGGTTTCGTGTCCAGGTTTATATTGCGTGCGGCGCTGGTTGCTGGCAGGGTGTATCTGGGCAGCATGAGGGTTCCCAATCTAGGACGCGCCATTGTATTGAAGTCCTTTCGGCATTGTAAATTTTGTCCTGATGCTTCCCCCAAGATCGAGTCGATGTTGAAACTGCTGGAAGCGATATTCGAAGGCGCCCTCTGGCGCAGCCGTTATGTGGTGTTCTTCGCCGTGCTGGCGAGCTTGGCGGCCTCCCTGGCCATTTTTTACATGGCGACGGTGGATGTGGGCTATCTGGTCATGCACATGGTTCACTATGCCGATCCCGGCCTAACGAACGAGACGCGCAAGGCCCTGCACGACGAGACCATCACCCACGTGGTGGAGGTGGTGGACGGCTATCTGCTGGCAACGGTCATGCTCATCTTTGCCCTGGGGATGTATGAACTGTTCATCAGCGACATCGATGAGGCGAAGGGCAGCAAGGCTTCCAGCAACATCCTGGTGATCAACAGCCTTGACGACCTCAAGCAGCGCCTGGCCAAGGTCATCATCATGATCCTCATCGTCACCATCTTCGAATTGGCCCTCAAGCTGAAGATCGGCACTACCCTCGATCTTCTCTACCTGGCCGCTACGGTGGCCTTGATCGGCCTGGCCCTTTATCTCACCCACGCCTCCGAAGGGGGGCAGGGCGAAGAAGGGAACGGCCACAAGCCCGGGCCGGGCACGTCAAGAGGCTGATGCCTGCCTCTGGGATATTCATCGTTTTCTTCGGCGGAGCTGCATGTTCAGACGCGCATTGATATTGCTTTTCATAGGGTCTTTGGCACTGACGGCCCACGCCTTCAACCTGACCGATTCCAAAGGCAAGGTCCACAGGTTGAGCGACTACAGGGGCCATTGGGTCCTGGTGAACTTTTGGGCGACCTGGTGTCCGCCCTGCCGGCGGGAGATACCCGACTTGGAATCCCTTTACGAAAACAAGAAGAACAACCTGCAGGTGATCGGCGTGGCCCTGGATTACCACGATCCCCAGCGGGTCCTGGACTTTGCCAAGCAGATGATGATCAGTTATCCCGTCGTCCTGGGCAACTACAAGATGGCCGCCCAGGTGGGACCCGTCGACGCCCTGCCCACGACCTATTTGTACAACCCCCGGGGCGAGCTGGTTGCCTACAACGTGGGTGCCCTGACGAAAGGGATGGTGGAGCGTTACATCCGCCGCAAGGGGCATGCCTCGAAATAGGGTGGCTTGCGCAGCCAGGTACCTGGAGGAAGCGGGCTGAACCCGGATCGCCGACGGGGCATTGCGAGTGATGCGCCGGACCGTACACAGAGCTTGAACGGCCCGGCAGGGCGCCGGCAGCCCTTTGACCGCCGGCCCGTCTTTCCCAAGTCTCAGGCTGCCTTCAGGTAGCGTTCCTTGGCCGCCCGGGCCTCGCGCGCCTCTTCGGCACTGTAGGCCTGGCCTGACCACATCATCCTGTAGGCGACCTCTTCGTTGCCGTTCTCGCACAGTTCCAGCACCTTTGCGAACAGGGGCTGGAAGGTCTCGGAGCGGTGGGAGCGTTCGTGATCCTCGAAGGAGCGCCAGAAGGTCACGATCAGTGCCTCCCTGTCTTTCAGGGGGCTTTCCACCGCCTGGCCCACGGTGGAGCCCTCGTTGGAGACCTCGCCCGAGTTCATGGCCACGAAGCCGCCCACGAAGCCGGTCTCCGAGTGATAGGTCTTCACGTTTTCGCACAGCTCTGCCACGCGCATCTCCAGGTCGTCCGCCGCGTATTCAGGTTTGAGGATGACGCGGTTGATGGTCGCCACGCCGTCGGGGTTGAAACCGCTGATCAGTCCGGACATCTCACTCTCCTTTAGAAAATAAGCAAATACTAATTAACAAGATCCAATAAAAAGCGCGGATGTGCTTCATGGCAAATAACATAGCAATTTAATCAGGTATTATCAAGATAAATTTTATGCATGCATAAACATTTCTTATCAATATGGCTGGGGCCGGGCATCCTTCTTGCCAATTCAGAACGATCGTTCTAGAGTCCTTCCGCCTAACAATCGTTCCCTCTGCCATGCCCCTGCGTGCCCTGCTCCTGGACTTCAATTCCTATTTCGCCTCCGTCGAGCAACAGCTTCGTCCGGAACTGCGCAACCGGGCCATCGGCGTCCTGCCCGTGATGGCGGAGACCACCTGCTGCATCGCCGCCAGTCACGAGGCCAAGCGCCTCGGGGTGAAGACCGGCACCGGCGTGGCCGAGGCCCGACGCCTGTGCCCCGATATCGTCTTCGTCCAGGCCCGGCCCCGGGTCTACGTGGAGATGCACCACCGCCTCATGGAGGTGGTGGACAGCGTCATCGCCGTCGGCGAGGTCCTGTCCATCGACGAGGTGATGTGCGAGCTGACCGGTTCGTGGCGGGAGGAGGCGGTGGTGCGGGCGCTGGCCCGGCAGGTCAAGACGAGTATCCTGGCCGAGGTAGGGGAATGCCTGACCTGTTCCATCGGCGTCGGCCCCAACCGCTTCCTGGCCAAGGTGGCCTCCAACATGCAGAAGCCGGACGGTCTGACCGTGATCCGGGAGAGCGATCTGCCGGACCGTCTGTTCGGCCTGTCTCTCCGGGACCTCTACGGCGTGGGCCGGGCCACGGAGGAACGCCTGCGCCGTCAGGGCATCCACAGCGTGGAGGCCCTGTGCCGGGCCAGCCGGGAGAGGCTGCGCAAGGCCTGGGGCGGGGTGGAGGGCGAGCGCATGTACGACCGGTTGCGGGGCCTGGAGCCGCCCTTGCCTCCCACCCGGCGGGGCAGCGTGGGGCATTCCCACGTCCTGCCGCCCCACATGCGCTACGACGGCGGGGCCTATGCGGTGTTGTCCAAGCTCACCCAGAAGGCCGCCCTGCGCCTGCGTGCGGAGGGCTGGCTGGCTGGCCGGCTGGGTCTCTACGTGGCCTACCGGGACCGGCCGGATTGGGAGACGTCCGCCCGCTTCGCCCCCATCCAGTCCAGCCTGGACTTCCTCAAGGTGCTGAATGCCCTGTGGGCGGAGCGGCCCCGCCCGCGCCATGCCCGTGAACGCTGGGAACCCGTGAAGGTGGGGGCGATTCTGGGGGACCTGCTGCCCATGGGGCAGCAAACCCTGCCCCTGTTCGCTGGGCAGGGACAGGACCCGGGCCGGGATGATGTGCCGGGCCTCGATAAGGTCCTGGATCGGCTGCATCGGAAATACGGCCCGGAGGCCGTCTATTTCGGCGGGGCCTGGAACGCCATGCACGAGGCCCCCATGCGCATCGCCTTCACCCACGTGCCGGACCTGCGGTTGGAGGGGGACGAACGGGGCTTGGCCCCGATGTACGAATGCGAAGGCAAGTAACCGACAGTGTCTCAGGGGTCCCAGCGGGCCGCCGCCTGGTCGTCGGTGCTGCGGGCATCCACCCACCTCTCGCCTTCCGGCGTGAGCTCCTTTTTCCAGAACGGCGCCCGGGTCTTGAGGTAGTCCATGATGAACTCGCAGGCGGAGAAGGCCTCCTGCCGGTGGGCGGCGGCCACGGCCACCAGCACGATGGGGTCGGTGGGGGCCAGCAGGCCCACCCGGTGGATGACGGTGGCGTCGACGAGATGCCAGCGCTCCATGGCCTCCCGCACGATCTTTTCCAGGGCGCGCTCCGTCATGCCGGGGTAGTGCTCCAGGCTCATGGCGCGGATGCCTTCCCGGCCCTCGTTGACGTCCCGGGTCACCCCCAGAAAGGCGGACACGGCACCCACCCTGGCGTTCCCGCGGTAGAGGGCCTCCACCTCGGCGTTGAGATCGAAGGGTTCGGTCTGGATCACGATTTTCATGGCCACTTTCGTTAACCCCCCGTCACCGGCGGGAAGATGGCCACCTCGTCGTCCTCGCCCAGGATCGCATCCGCGCCGGCCATGTCCTGGTTGACCGCCAGCCGGTAGGGTCTGCCCTCGGCCAGCTGTTCGGCCCAGACATCGCCCCGCCCGCGCAGCCAGGCCAGCAGGTCGGCCACGGTTCGGACCTCGGGGGGCAGGTCCGGTTGCTCTTGGGCAATGCCCAGCGACTCCCGCAGGCGGGCGAAATAGAGCAGGCGTATCTTCATTTCAGCATCTCCGGTGGGGCGGGGAAACGCAGGGGATCACCCGATTGGACCATGGTCCAGCCGTCCCGATCCGGTAGGCCTCATGCCTCGCACCCGATCTTTAACGACGCCAGGTTGAAACGGGCGATGGCGGGTACGTCGTCCAGAGGGAAATGGCGCACGTCCGCCGGGGGCGGGTCCCCGGCGACGGCCAGGATGCGGGGGTCTTCAGGGCATAAACAGGGTTTCCCAAGGGCCTGACGCCAGACTTCCAGCTTGGGTATGGCCGCCCGTTTGAACCCCTCCACCAGCACGAGGTCGCAGGGCGAAAGACGATCCAGGTGTTCCTCCAGGGTCGGCTCGGGGCGGCCGCGCAGTTCGCCGATCAAGGCCCAGCGGTGGGGGGAGGTGAGCAGGACCTCCGACGCCCCGGCCTGGCGGTGGCGCCAGGAATCCTTCCCGGGGCGGTCGATCTCGAAATCGTGATGGCTTTGCTTGATCACGGAGACCCGCAGGCCCTGTTTCACTAGGATTGGGAGCAAGCTTTCCAGGAGGGTGGTCTTGCCGCTGCCGCTCCAGCCGACGATGCCGAATGTTTTCATCGCGTCATGGTCTATTCGATAACGCTTCCTATCCCATGATCTTGGTCAAGGCGGGGGGCGCCGAATTCTTCGATCATTCCCGCGGGTTCTATGGGATTGGCAAGTGCTATATTCAACTGTATATAACGCCAGGATAACACGCGATGAATATGCTCGTTGACCGCTTCGGACGCCGTATCGAGTATCTCCGGCTGTCGGTGACCGACCGGTGCGACCTGCGTTGCTCCTACTGCATGCCCCAGGGTTTCAAGGATTTCGAAGAGCCGGACCACTGGCTGACCTTCGACGAGGTAGAGCGGCTCCTGTCCGCCTTCGCCGGCCTCGGACTCAGGCGCGTTCGCATCACCGGCGGCGAGCCGTTGCTGCGCCGAAACATCGAGGACCTGGCCGGCCGCATCGCGTCCCTGCCCGGCGTCCAGGACGTCTCCATGTCCACCAACGCCACCCAGTTGGCCAGGCACGCCGAGGGCCTGAGACGGGCGGGTGTCAACCGGCTGAACGTGAGCCTGGATTCCCTCAGGCCCGAGCGTGTGGAGAAAATCAACGGCCGGCCGGTATTGGACCGGGTCCTGGAAGGTCTGATGGCCGCAAAGCGGGTCGGTTTCAGCCCGATCAAGATCAACATGGTGGCCATGGCCGGCGAGAACGACGACGAGATCGACGACATGGTCGCGTTCTGCATGGCACACGGCTTCGTGTTGCGGCTGATCGAGACCATGCCCATGGGCGACACCGGCCGGCAGGCACACTATCTGGATCTGCAACCCATCAAGGCACGTCTGCGCGAGCGCTTCGGTCTCGTCGATACGGTCGTGCCCGGCGGCGGTCCGGCCCGTTACCTGGGCACCGCGGACGGAGGCTTCACCGTCGGCTTCATCACCCCCATTTCCCAGCACTTCTGCGCCACCTGCAATAGGGTAAGGCTGACCGTGGACGGGGTCCTGCACCACTGCCAGGGTCAGGAAGAGCGCATGGAATTCCGTCCCTTGCTGAGGGCGGGGGCCACGGATGAAGAGATCGTGACCGCGATCCGGGAGGCCATCGACCTCAAACCCGAACGGCACGAGTTTCGGGAACGGCCCGAGAAAGTGCTGCGGTTCATGAGCATGACCGGAGGCTGAACGGCAGAGCCGTCCCGACCAGGTAGCCGGCCTCGGCAGGGACCTTCCGATCGTTATTCGCGCACGGGTCTCAAACGGCAGCGGCCAGGGCGGCGCCCTTGAGCCCCACGTCCCCGTCCAGGACCACATGTACGGGCACCTGCTCCATCCAGGCCGAGAAGCGCCCCATGTCTTTGAGGCCCCGGAGAAAATCCGGGCGCTGCAGCAGCGGCAGGATCTTGGGGGAGATGCCGCCCGCCAGGTAGACGCCACCCGTGGCCTGCGACACCAAGGCAAGGTCCCCGGCAGCCTGCCCGAAGATGCGGCAGAACAGGGTGAGGGCGTGTTGGGCTACGCCGTCACTTTCCCCCAGGGCGGCGTCGGTCACCTCTGCGGGATCCAGGCTGGGTGCAGTGCCGGGCCGGCCCTCATCGTTCCAGCAAAAGCGATAAAGCCTTGATATGCCGGGTCCGGACAGGATGCGTTCCACCGAGACACGGCCGTGTTCCGCGCGGAGGAAATCCAGCAGGCGAACCTGTTCGTCGTCGCAGGGCGCGAAAGAGATGTGGCCGCCCTCGGAGGCAATCGGACGGTAGCTGCCTTCCGTCCAGCAGCACTGGACCACCCCGAGACCGGTGCCGGGGCCGACGGCAAGGCGCGGGCCCTGAGGCTGGGCGTTGCCCGGCTGGAGTGTGACCCTGCCCTCGTCGTCCAGGGCCCCCAGCCCGTTGCCGACGGCGGCAAAGTCATTGATCAGACGGACCTTGCTGATGGCGGTGCGCGCGGCGATGTCCTGGGTATCGATCTCCCAGTCCAGGTTGGTGAGGCGGACGCTCTTGCCGTCGGTGGGGCCCGCTACGGCCAGGCAGGCGGCCTGGGGGCGGTGCTTGTTGGCAAGAAATCCCTGAATCAGCTCGTGTACCGAGCGCCTGCCTTCGTTGCGAAAGCGCTCGATCTCCAGCAGGCGGACGCGGTTGATGGCCGCATCGGCCAGGGCGAGGCGGGTGTTGGTGCCGCCGATGTCACCGGCAAGAACGATCATGGTGTCTTAGGTCCAAATGCGGCGCTGTCCATCCGTGAAGCGCTTGCGCCACCAATAATCCAGGCTCAGCTTGCCAGCACCGGAAAAGATGAGAGGAAGAAACAACGCGAGATAGATCACATCCAGCTTCCATCCGTTGTTGCATACGTTATAGCCATTGCCGGTGTGGATCACCAAGGCGGTCACCACGGTCAGGATCGACAATGCGAGACTGAAAAGACGGGTACCCGCCCCCAGGAACAGGGCAACGGCACCGACCAGTTCGAGGACCATGACAAGGTACCAGCTGAGCGCCGACGGCATCAGGTCGAAAGGGATGGGCAGCTGGTCCCGGATGCCGGTAAACCAGTTGACGCCATGCCACTTGGCCAGCCCCGACATGCCGAATTCGTAGCCGAGCAGTACACGCAGGCCGAGCTGGGGCAGCCAGGAACCGAGGCTGTCTAGCAGCGCCAGCAAGGGAGGGAGCCAGAGCAGCTGCCTACGCATGCCGGCTTTCCTCGTGACGATGGATGACCACGCGGTTCCTTCCCAATTCCTTGGCGCGATAGGCGGCGGCATCGGCGGCGTTCAGGCAGTCGTCCAGGGTCTCCCAGGTCGGGGGGGCATGGACCACGCCGATGCTGGCACCGACCTGGTAGGTCTTCCCCGCCCAGACCAGCCGGTATGACTGGATGGAGTCGCGGATGGATTCCGCGATGCGTTCCGCCGCGTTGCTGGGGCAGGCGATGAGCAGGACTGCGAATTCGTCTCCGCCCATCCGGGCCACCATATCCGTTTCCCGGGTGCGCAGAAGCATGAGCCGCGTGATCTGGCGCAGTAGTTCGTCGCCGGCCGCGTGCCCGCCATTGTCGTTGACCTCCTTGAACCGATCGAGATCGAGATACAGCAGGGACAGCGGATGGTCGCTGGCGCGCTTGCCGTTGATCATCCTCGCCAACCTTTCCTCCAGGGAGCGCCGATTGAACAGGCCCGTGAGATCATCGTGCTCGGCATGCCAGGCCAGTCGGCGATGCAGCTCGTGGGACTCCGTGACGTCCCGCAGTACGGCCACACTGCCCTGCAATGCACCGTCGGCCGAATGAATCGGCATGAGCCTGCCTTCCACCTCCAGTTCCAGGCCGCTGTGCGACAGCAGGCCGGTGTTGGGAGGGATATTGACCTGTTTGCCCGCCCGGGCATCCTGCAGGATAGTGCCGCTCCTGGAGGCGCGGCTTTCGCGGTCGAACATCTGCAGCAGTCCGGCGGCCTGCTGTCCAGCGGCCTCGGCATTGGTCCGTCCCAGCAGGCCTTCGGCCACCGGGTTCACGTAACTGATGCGGTCGTCCGCATCAATGCGAATGACCGCGTCTCCCATGGACTCCAGGGTCACCTGGTCCATTTCCTTTTCTTCGATCAGGGCGTTCTGCAGACGCTGGTTGAGGCGGATGACAAAGCCGGCCACGAGCACGCCCACCAGCAAGGCCAGGCCGCTGAGTGCCAGAGTCAGATGCTGGGTGCGCTCGCGCATCTCGTCGGCCTTCTTGACGGCATCCTGGTTGTACCGGTGCTGGAGAGCCACGAGTTCTGCCCAGCTGGCCATCATTTGCCGCTGATGCGGGGCCACCTGGTCACGCAGGATCTTGCGTGCCTCGTCCTGGCGACCGGCATTAATCAGATCGAGGATCCGGTCGGACAACTGTTCCACCGTCCGCACGTCTCTGCGGATCCGTTCCCAGAGGCCCCGCTCCGCAGGGTCCAGGGGCATCCTGAGGAACTGATCCCGTGCCCGGATGAATTCGCGGGCGAGTTTCTGGAAGTGCTGGATCTCTGCATCCCGTTCGAAGGGATCCGTCATGTAGGTGATGAGTTGCAGGGACTGGTGGCGGGCACGATGCAGGGCATACATGGTGCTGGCCAGCTCCGCTTTCTGGTTGCGTTCGGCCACGATGGTGGTCATCTGCGTGCTCAGGGCGCGGATGTCGCTGATGCCGATTGCGGATACGGCGACCAACAGCAGCAGCATCACGGCGAAGCCCGCAACCAGGGGGACCAGGTTGGAGGATCGCTTCATCGCGTTATCGTTACCTGCTTTGTGGGGCGTGGTCAGAGGGGACGGGGGTGCGGCGGCCTCAGGTGCTTGTTCGAGTACTGAAATTCACAGGCATCCTACCCATGCCGAAACGTGGCAGGGACGCGCCACTGTCCAAGCAAATGGGGTGTTTCATCTCTTCTCCTCGGGTGCGGTCAAAGTGGCCATTGCAGCCGGCGGGTATTCTTGTCTCCAATACTTTACCCATCAATGAGGTCCAAGGCCAGGATATCGTCGCTCAGGCGTGTCCCGTCGGGAGACAGCACCTGGACTTCAAGGGTCTCATGGGCATATTCGAACGGGCGCCCGTAAACGTCCCGTTGACGGGCATGGGCCGCTCCGGCGCGCTCCAGGATCAAGGTCGGGGTGGATTCCAGTACCTCGATCACGGTCCATACATCGGCCCGGTACCGGACCCTGAGGCCGATCATGGCGCGCAATCCGGGCAAGCTGAGACGCTCTGCGGTCAAGCCTTCAGCCCCGTGGCCCACTTCGCGTAGATCAGGTCCGCCATGGCGGTCATGGCAGACAGCCGGGCCGGGGTGTCCGCCAGGATCCGGTCCGGGCTCTGGACGGCCGGGCTATCGGATTGCGCGATCTCCTGGGCGCCCCCCTCGCACCAGGTGCGGATCATCTCCTCGGTCATTTCCACGTGGCACTGCAGGCCCAGATGACGGCCCAGGGCGAAGGCCTGGTTTGGGCAGTGCTCGCTTTCCAGGATGCGCTCGGCACCGGTGGGGATGGTGAAGGTCTCGCCATGCCAGTGAAAGGCGTGAAACTCCCGCGAACCGCCGAACCAGTCATGCGTGGCAGTGCTGTCGACCGTGCGCACCCCGCCCCAGCCGATCTCCTTGACTGGATTCCGTCCCACGGTCCCGCCCAGGGCCTTGGCGATGAGTTGTCCGCCCAGGCAATGCCCCAGCACCGGGATGTCCCGATCCACCGCCCGACGTATGAGGGCCAGTGTCGGCTGGATCCAGGGCAGGTCGTCGTTCACGCTCATGGGGCCGCCCATGAACACCAGACCGGAAAACCCAGCGGGATCCTCCGGGACCGGCTGCCCTTGGTCGACGCCGATGAGACGCCAGGCCAGGGCATGACGGTTCAGGAAAGTGGCAAAATAGCCGGGGCCTTCAGTGGGGGCATGACGGAAGATGGCGATGGGCAGCATGGGGGGTCCGGATCGTGATTAGGTACATGGCGGGATTATGCCTGCTGATCTCCGTAGCGGGGTGGGCACAGGACAGGGTCGCGGTGAGCGGCGTCATGGGCGACAAGGCCCTGATCAGCGTCAACGGCACTGCACCCAAGGTGATGCGGGTGGGCGATAGCCTGCATGGCGTGCACGTCCTCGACGTCGGACCCGACGGCGCGGTGTTGCTCATCGACGGGCATCGGACGCGGCTGCCCATTGGACAGGGCTTTTATGTCGCACCGGGCCATGGGGGCGATGCCGGGTCGGCCGGGACCGGGGACCAAGTGGTACTCACGGCGGACGGACGCGGCCATTTCATCGCCCAGGGAATGGTGAACGGCATGCCCGTGCGCTTCCTGGTGGATACAGGCGCCAGCCAGGTCGTCCTGCCAGCCAGCGTGGCCAGGCAGGCAGGGGTGAGCATGGCGGCGGCGGTCAATACTCGCATCAGTACCGCCAACGGCATCGCCCGGGCGCGGCATGTCGTCCTCAACAGCGTGCAGGTGGGTGAGATCAGCCTTAACATGGTGGACGCCCTGGTGGTGGATGATGCGGGACT
>JBJKSP010000318.1:0-4042 GCA_046703865.1 Thiobacillaceae bacterium | reverse complement strand
TGCTCATCCTGACCCGATGAACCACGCCTGGCTCCTGCCCGAATACATCGAGGACATCCTGCCGCCTTATGCGCGACAGTCGGAGGAACTGCGCCGCAAGTGGCTGGACTTGTTCGACACCTGGGGTTACGAGCTGGTCTGCCCACCCCTGACGGAATACCTGGATTCCCTTCTGACGGGCACGGCACGCGACCTGGACCTGAAGACGTTCAAGGTGGTGGACGGCCTGTCCGGCCGCATGCTGGGCATACGTGCGGACATGACCCCCCAGGCCGCCCGCATCGACGCCCATCTGCTCAACCGGCAGGGGGTGACCCGGTTGTGTTACGCCGGTCCGGCGCTGCATACCCGGCCCGCCGCACTGACCCATTCCCGGGAATTGTTCCAGGTGGGTGCCGAACTCTTCGGACACGCGGGCGTGGAAGCCGACCTGGAGGTCCTCCGCCTGCTCCTGGCCGCTCTGGATCTGGCTGGCCTGCCTGAGGTACGGATCAGCCTGGGCCATGCGGGCCTGTTTCTGACCCTGGTCAAGGCGGCCGGGTTAAGTGAGGCCCGGCGGCTCGAACTCTTCGGGGCATTGCAGGGCAAGGATATCCCCACCCTGGATGCCTTGACCTCAGACCTGCCCAAACAATGGTCCCTGGCCTTCCGCAGATTGCCGGACCTCTACGGCGGGGCCGAAGCGCTCGACGCCGCCCGGCGTGATTTGCCCGCTTTGCCCGGCATCGCCAAGGCCCTGGACGAGCTTTCGGTGCTGTTGGCCGCCGAGGAGGGCGCACAGTTGACCCTGGACCTGGCGGATCTGCGCGGTTACGGTTATCACAACGGGGCGGTGGTCGCCGCCTATGTCGGCGGCCAGGCCCAGGCCGTGGCCCTGGGCGGGCGTTACGACGGGGCCGGTGCCATCTTCGGGCGGTCGCGCCCGGCCACCGGCTTCAGCCTGGACCTGCGCTGTATCGCCGACTGCATGTCCCGCTCGGATCTGAAGCCGGGCATCCTGGCCCCGACGCTCGCCGATCCCGCCCTGCAAGCCCGCATCGATGAACTGCGCCATGCCGGTGAGCGGGTGGTGTCCGAACTGCCGGGCCAGGAGGCCCATCGCGCCGAATCCGGCTGCGATCGAACGCTCCGGTTCGAACAGGGCGAGTGGCGCGTCTACCTACTGGCCTGATCTCCAGTTTCACTTTTCCCAGGAAACGGAAACAAACATGAAGAATGTCGTGGTCATCGGCACCCAATGGGGTGATGAAGGTAAAGGCAAGATCGTCGATTGGCTCACCGACCGCGCTCAGGGCGTGGTGCGCTTCCAGGGAGGGCACAATGCCGGGCACACCCTGGTCATCGGCGGGAAGAAGACGGTCCTGCACCTCATCCCCTCGGGTATCCTGAGGGAGGATGTGCGCTGCTATATCGGCAACGGCGTGGTGTGTTCGCCGGAGGCCCTGATCGATGAAGTGGAGATGCTGGAAAAGGGCGGCGTGGCCGTGGCCAGCCGACTCGTCATCTCCGAGGCCTGCCCCCTGATCCTGCCCCACCACGTGGCTCTGGACCATGCACGGGAAGCTGCCAAGGGCGCCGGCAAGATCGGCACCACCGGCCGCGGTATCGGCCCGGCCTACGAAGACAAGATCGCGAGACGGGGCATCCGCATGCAGGACCTGTTCCATCGGGAGCGCTTCGCAGCCAAGCTGGGCGAGGTGCTGGACTATCACAACTACGTCCTCAAGCACTATTTCAAGTGGGAGACGGTGGACTTCCAGGAGACCCTGGACGAGACCATGATCCTGGCTGAAAAGATCAAGCCCATGGTGGGCGATGTTCCACGCCTGCTCTACGAGGCCAACCGGCGGGGCGAGAACCTGCTCTTCGAGGGCGCCCAGGGCACGCTTTTGGACATCGACCACGGGACCTACCCCTTCGTCACCTCGTCCAACTGCACCGCTGGCGGCGCCGCCACCGGGAGCGGCATGGGTCCGGCCACCCTGCACTACGTGCTGGGCATCACCAAGGCCTACACCACCCGGGTGGGCTCGGGGCCGTTCCCCACCGAACTGTTCGACGACAACGGACGCTGGCTGGCGGAGAAGGGACACGAGTTCGGCGCCACCACTGGCCGAGCCCGCCGCTGTGGATGGTTCGACGCCGCCGCCCTCAAGCGCGCCATCCAGATCAACGGCGTGTCCGGCCTGTGCGTCACCAAGCTGGACGTGCTGGACGGCATGGAGAGCGTCCGCATCGCTACCGGCTACAAGCTGGACGGCCAGGTAAGCGACATCCTTCCCGTGGGTTCCGAGACCCTGGCGGATTGCGAGCCGGTCTACGAGGAGTTGCCCGGCTGGAAGGAGAGCACGGTGGGGGTCAAGCGCTTCGAGGACCTGCCGGCCAATGCCCAGGCTTATCTCAAGCACATGGAGGAGTTATGCGAGGTGCCCATCGATATCGTCTCCACCGGACCGGACCGGGAGGAGACCATCGTGCTGCGGCATCCCTTCGAATAAGACCGTGACGGCCCCCACCGAATCCTCTCCCCAGGACTTGGCATTCATGCGCGAGGCCATGGACCTGGCTCATTTGGCCTGGGCCGCGGGTGAGGTGCCCGTGGGGGCGGTGGTGGTCCAGGACGGCAAGATCGTCGGACGCGGGTGGAACCGGCCCATCTCCACCAATGACCTCAGCGCCCATGCCGAGATCGTGGCCCTGCGGGATGCGGCCCTGAGACTGGGAAACTACCGTCTGACCGGCTGCACCCTTTACGTCACCATCGAGCCCTGCGTCATGTGCACCGGCGCCCTCTTTCACGCCCGCGTCGCCCGGGTGGTCTATGGCGCCGACGATCCCAAGACCGGCGCCGCGGGCAGCGTGCTGGACCTCTATGCCGAAGACCGGCTCAATCATCATGCCGAGGTGACGCGCGGCATCCTGGCGGAGGAATGCGGCGGCCTGGTCAGCGCCTTCTTCGCCAAGAAGCGGCAAACGGAGAGGGCGGCCAGGGTTGAAGATCAGGATTGACCTTCAGGCCCAGCGGCTCGACCTGCTGGACGATACCGGCAGGGTGCGGAAGAGCTACCCCGTTTCCACCGCCGTCAACGGCCCGGGGGAACGCACGGGCAGCCACTGCACGCCCCGCGGCCGCCATGTGGTGCGGGCCAAGATCGGCGCGGGCCAACCGTTGCATGCGGTATTCGTGTCCAGACGTCCGACCGGGGAGGTCTACACCCCGGAGATGGGCGCGGCCGAGCCCGGGCGCGACTGGATCCTGAGCCGTATCCTCTGGCTCTCCGGCCGGGAGCAGGGCTTCAACCGCCTGGGGGATTGCGACAGCATGCGCCGTTACATCTACATCCACGGCACGCCCGACGAGCGGTTCGAACAGGCCCCCCGTTCCCACGGCTGCATCCGGATGCGCAATGCTGACGTGGCGGAGTTGTTCAACCTGGTACCGGCCTACACCCAGGTGGAGATCGTCTAGGGCGTTGTTAACGCTGCCGGCGCGATCTGGCCTATTTTTCCCCGTTGGCGGCCGCCCGCATGATGTCTTCCAGCATCTGCCTGCGTTCCACGCCCTGGGCGTACAGCCTGGGGTCGAAGCCGGCGTTGGGAGCGGTGTCGATCCAGTTCATGTCCCAGTCCAGCATGACCACCCATATCCGCCTGTCGTGGTCCTCGATCACGGCGATTCGGGGTGGGACGAAGAGCACCATCTCGGGGGCGTAGGCAAGCCAATCCCGGCTGACCGTGGGATCGCAGATGCTGATGACCTCCACCTTGTAGGGATCAGGCTCCCCCGTGATGGTCTGGAGTTCCTTCCACATCTGGTAGCGGTTCACCAGCAGGAAGCCATGCTTCTTCGCGCGCGCGATCAGGGCGTCCACCACCTGGTCCATGGTCAGGCCGGGTCGGGCCGGCATCTTTTCGGCCATAAGGTTGAGCATGTCGCGCATGCTCATGGGGTTGAATCTCATGAACAGCTGCACCCAGGGCGTCTTGGCCTCATGAGGGATGGGCGGCAGCATGGTGTTGGGCGGTAGAACCGTACCCGGCG
>JBJKSP010000317.1:0-2801 GCA_046703865.1 Thiobacillaceae bacterium | reverse complement strand
GTGCCGTTCAACCCGGCCGAGTTCCTGAGGGCGTTGCCAGTGCCCGTGCCCACCCCGGCCAAGTGAGGTCCAGAGCGGGGCGTGGCCCAGGACCCAGCGCAAACCGCCCTGCGCGCTTTTGATCCGGTTCGGCCCGGAGCGATGCGGGTGCCGCAGGCATGCGGGAGTTGTCCCCGCACCTCCGGTCGCGAGCTTGCGCTCTCACCCGGGCATGGCCTTGAGTATGGGGCCCAACGCGAGACCAGCCCAGCGCGGTGGTGCAGCGCCGCCCCGAGGTGGCGCAGACGCTGCCTCGACATGGGATGCGGCTTCCCGTAGATCAGCCGCCGGAGCGCATCCGAGCCCGAATTGCGCGTCTTGAGCCAGCGCAGATAGGCGTCCATCGCCACGGCCGGCTTCTCGTTGTCGAGGAGAGTGCGACGAACGCGTCGGCCTTCTCGGCGCTGTCGTCGCCCGGGACACGCCAGAAGTCCATAAGCGCATGCCCGATCTGGCGCATGACGATGGCGTACAGGGCCATGTTCGAGCCCGGGCGCCACAGGTCCGCGACAAGATCGGAGCAGATGGTGCTGTCGGGGCTCGAGAAGGCACGCACCGCGCCGCAGGGCCTCACGTCGATGGAGCAGCTCGGCAGGACGTAGAGGTCTTCCAGGGCACGCACCGGAAGCTCGATGAGCGCCTTGGGCGACGGTCTCTGATCTTGGCCTCACACCGAGTTGGAGCAACACCAGTTCCAGGGCGGAGGCGCGCTTGCCTTCGTTTTAGACGATCACCCATGACGAGGGGGGAGATCGATCCACGGGTTACCCACCACCGTCCGGACCACGCGCAGGATCGGGGTGGACCCCCTTTTTGCAGTGTTCCCGAGGCTCAGGGCCATCAGGCGCACGGGCCTCGACGCCTTGCGGTGGAGCAGGGATCGATCGCCGTAAGCGAGTGCGGGGAGTTCATAGGAGAGAACCGCCCCGGACGCGAGGCGCGTGACCCGGGCGGCATCGATCGCGGAATACGCGGCCAAGACCCGCACGCTCACCTGGGCCCGGCAGTCCGGGGCCAGACGGCCAGCAGGGCAAACAAAAGCGCCGCGAGGGGGCGACGGCTTCCGGTCAGTCGCCTGTCTCTGGCTGGGGCACGACCGTCAGCCAGGCGGACCGGCAATAGGTGACGTAGGGATAGTAGCCGGGCGGATCGGTGCAGTAGTACCAATAGTCTTCGCTCCGTTGGATGTAGGCGGGCGGCACGGACGGCTCTGCAGGGGCGTACTAGGCCGGCGCAGGAAACTAGTCGAAGTCATCGGTTCCCTAGAACATGGGCGCGCCCACGTAGAGCCCGAAGCAGCCGTGGAAGTGGCCATGATGGCCACCGTGACAGCCACCGTGAAACTCCACAGCCTGCACCCCACCCCGTGAGTTGAATGTATGGGCCTGAATGTCGGGGGATGCCATTGCGCCACCCAGGGCGAGCGCGAGGCCAGCGACCCAGGCCAGGGTTGCATGATTCATGGACCCCTCCTGTCTTTCGAGGTATCCACTCATTGGATCGGTGGACAAAGCCCGGGGTTCGAATGGCGGCTGACGGGCACAATGGCACCCATCTTGACTGGAACCGGGTGCGGGCGCGGAAGTGCGAATTCTACGACGGCCACGTGGGCGCCGCGGCGCGTTACCAGATGGCGGGCTGCCAGCCCTGGTCGCCGCCGCCCCGCACCTCGCCGATCGTGATCACATGCTTGGTCTTGAAGTAATAGGGTGGCACCGGCAGGTTGAGGGGCGCGGGCGAGCCGGTAAAGACGCGCCCGGCCAGGTCGTATCTCGACCCGTGACACGGGCAAAAGAAGCCCCCGGGCCAGTCGGGACGCACCGACCCGACGACGGGACGGTATTCAGGCGTGCAGCCCAGGTGGGTGCAGACCCCTACCAGGACACAGTATTCCGCCTGCACGGCACGGAGCCCCCCCTTGAGATGGAGCTTCATGTCGCGGGGCTGTTGCGGCTCTTGTGAGAGGGGATCGGACAGTGCGCCCGTCAGGGTGCCCAGGGTCTGGAGCTGCTGCTGGGTGCGCCGCAGGACCCAGGTCGGCTTCTTGCGCCACTGCACGGTCACCAGTTCGCCTTCCTGCAGGGCGCTGAGGTCGAAGTCCACCGGGGCGCCGCCTGCCAACGCGCGGGTACTGGGCTCCAGGCTGGCGAGAAACGGCATCGCCGTGCCGGCGACGGCCACACCTCCGGTCACCATGGTCAGCCGCGTCAGAAAGGTTCGACGCTTGAGATTCGGTGGGGCATCGGGATCGTCTGGACTCATGAGGGCGAGTTTGCGGTTGTTATAACCAGAAGATCGCCCCGACCGGAACAAGTTCAAAGGTCACGCGCGTCATCGAATCCGCCCAGCTCGTGAACGGGTTGGGCACTGCCACGAATCCCGGGACCTGCCGCCCTGGCGCGGGTTTTTGAGGCCGCCCACCGCTCACTTCTAGGTGGGCGGCTGACGGGGCCGGACCAGTGTCCACACCTGGCTTTCCTGACCGCCCTTGTGCCTGCGCACGAGTTGATGCGCAGCCACCGCAGCCAATTGGGTCTTGGCCAGGTAAGCTGCGAACGGGCCCTGCAGCACATAGCGCACGAGACTAGCTTGCTGGTCAGCCCCAAAGCGCCGCAACACCCTCGTCACCACCTGATCGTAGTGCCTCAGATCGGGTCGCTCCGGAAATTCGGGACCATAGCTATCCAGCAGCTCCTGTCCGGGCCCGGGGTCGTGCCGGCCACCGGTGACACCGATGCGGCGGTTGATCCGCAACCCCTGGA
>JBJKSP010000316.1:0-5051 GCA_046703865.1 Thiobacillaceae bacterium | reverse complement strand
GAGCGGCTGCTTGGCCTGCTCTTCCAGCGTGGCGGCGCGCCCGTCCAGGAATTGGCCGCCCACGTAGGTACCGCCGGCGGAGTCGTAATGGAAGGCCGGAGAATACTGCGCATAGGCGGCCGTGGGGGCGTTGCGTTTGCCGAACAGACCCGGATGGACCCCCTGGGATGTGGGCTCGGCGCCGTTCGGGTCGGTGAAGGCGCGGGCGGGGTCATGGCAGGTGGCGCAGGACTGGCCCGCCGGTTCCGAAAGATTGGTATCCTCGAACAGCTGCTTGCCCAGCAGTTCCAGATCGGTCTGGTCCGGCGCGGAGGCCCCGACGGCGCTTCCACCGCCCCCGCCACAGCCCGACAGCGCGAGGACCAGCACGATGCATAGGCAGGCCAGCAGAGGGTGGCCGGACGGCGTCGCTCTCATTCGTATCCCTTCTTCAAGCGGTTGCAAGGTCAAGTCATATGGAATGCACGACCCCGGACCATGACGCTTCCCGAACACGTTCCGATCCGGGGGTTCCCCTGGGCGCTGCCCCTATCCCCAGCGTCCGCTGAAACGGGATTTCCCGATCGGCGGCATTCGGCCCCGGCATGCCTGTGGCTACCGATGCTTGTGCCTACGGAGGTTCGCCCTTGCGGGATGACCCCATGCATCGGGTGGCGCATCCATATGTGAGAATGATAACGATTCTTGTTATTGATTGCAACCGCCGATCGTGCATTTGTCGGTTAGGGCTGTCATGCCGCACGGAGTAGGCAGGCCGTTCCGCCTGAATGGCTCATTCCGGGGGTACGGTCGGAGAAAACGGTGGATGCCCCGTGTGCCCGCCTATGGCCGAGGCGACAGGCCATACGGGTCGGGGGATGGTCCACATGCCGTATGGACGGCTTGCAGAGAGCCGCGGCAGCGGATCACCTCGGCGCGGCGCAAGGCAGGGGATGGGGGCGGGCCGGAATCTGCTGGGGACCTTTGCGCCGGAAGGGAGGCCCCGGATCGATGGCCTGGATGCGGGAGGACGCCCTCAGATCGGCGGTTGTTTTGCCCTCGCTGCCAGGATGTCCACCGACTCCCTGAATACCGACAGGTACTGCACGCGCGCCTGGTCAGAAGGATGCGATCTCAGCATGCCCTCGGGGGTCCGGCCTCCGGACAGGAACCGTAACGCGCCGTCCTGCAAGCGGCAGCCTTGGGCCTGGGCCGCCAGCATGGCGCCGATCCAGTCCGCCGTCTCTTCCTGCTGCTGCCAGGCGTAAGACATCTCCAAGGCTAGCGGGAAGTCCACCAGGGACATGGCGAGCGCGCCGTCACGGGTCCAGTTTGCGTCGTGTCCGGTGAACGCCTCGGCCATGGCGGCATCCTCGTCGTAATCACGCATGTGCAGATGCGCCATCTCGTGCCCCATGACGAAGGCCAGCTCGCAACGCGGCAACCCGAGCGCGGCCCGCGTCAGGACGACGACATTTGGCGCGGCCGAGTAGGCCACTCCCCGCGCCTCGCTCGGGTCCAGCATGAACCGGACTGACCCCAGGTCGGCCAGATGGGCAAGCTTGAGCCATTCGGGCCGGGGGCTGAGCTCGACACAGCCGTCGCAGGGCGTGTACGTCCACTCGAACCTCGGCGTATCGGGAGAATCCGGAAGCCAGGCGGCGGGCGTCGGCAAGAGCGCGTCCTGGCAGGTGGCTCCCCAGGACAGGCCCAGGACGACCGTCATCGACTTGTACCAGGCATGCATATGCACCTCCTTCTCCTCTAGCCGGTCCGGCCACCGCTTCCCCGACGGCAACGGGCTGCCGGCCCGGATTTGCGGAGGCCCGGCATTCCTTTTATCCCGCCTTGGCCGGTCTGCCCGTCTTGATCTTGTCCAGGCGCTGGATCGCTGCCACCAATTCCTCGTCGCCCAGCTTGGCAAGCCCGAATATCGCCGCACGCAGGACCTCGCTTTTCTTGGCCGCGATACCCAAGGCGAGGCAGCGTTTCTTGATGGCGGCGATGGCCGCGTATTCCGATTCCGGCATGGTGAAACTGTCGCGCACCAGCTTGGCCTTCTTCGGCTTGGGCGGCTTGTCCTCCCGTGAGGCCTGCACGTGCACGATGACGGACTTGGCGGCCCCAGTAACCTTGCTCGCGGGAGATTTCATCGCCGTGTGGGCCGGAGACGTCGTCTTCCTGCCAGAGGCGGAGGGTTTGGGGGCCTTCGGCTTTACGGGGGGCTTCTTCGCGGCCTTGGGGGAGATTTCGGCCATGGTGCAGCACTCCTTGCCCATATACTGTATAAACAGTTTATACGATAAACGGGGCAAGGCAATGAACCGGCAGACCGTTTGGCGGTCATCCTGATGTTCCGGCCTTGATGTAGTGCCTCAAAGTTGCATGATCGCCTGCCCGATGCTCCAATGCCGCCCATGACTTCACCCGACGCTCAGCAGGCGACAAGCGCAGCGGCCTCCCATGTTCCTGGGGGGAGCATGGTACGCGCCCGCCCGCAGGCGCTCCTGAAGGGTATTGGGTGGGTCCGGCCATCGCAGGATTGCCGTCCTGTCATCCCTGCCCGGCCACAGAGGCCGGTGCGCGCCAGGAGGCACGCCTGGTCTGCCTTGCTGCTCACCTGGGTCACGCTGTGCGTCCTCGGTCTGTACACCATCGCGGCCACCCACCATCACCACACGGCGGCCGAAGAAAATGCCTGCCCCGTCTGTCATGTGCTCGCCCACCAGCCCCTGGATGGGCCTATGCCGCCTATGGCCGCGGTGGCCGTGGCGCTGGTCCTGCTGTTCGCCCTGCCGCGCCGGCAGATCCGTCATCCCGTCGTCCACCTTCGTCGTAGTCCCTATTACTCCCGAGCCCCGCCCCGGGGCGGTGTCGCCTAGTCAGACACTTTCCGCCGTTTCCAGACAGTTGCGCAGCCGCCTCGATCCGGTCGAGCGGTGGCCGTTGTGTTACGGGAGTGAAACATGCAGTCCATCAAGTTGTTGACGGGCGCCCTGCTGGTGTCCGGTTTCGTCAGGACCGCAGCCGTGGTACAGGCTGCACCCATCACCGCCGGTGACATCCGGGGCAGCGTGAGCGACGCGCTGGAGGCCAGGGCGCTGGCGCTTCTTTCCGGCCATGAGGGGGCAAGCCGGTCGCTTCCACGAAGGAGATCGTGATCCGGATCGAGATCAAATGATGACGACGTTTCAATCCCGCATGTGGCCGAAGGCCGGCACCAGGGCGCCGGAGGGTGGTACCCTACGCATTGGCGGATGTCTCCGGTCCGATCACTTGCCCGGCACGGGTGCAGCACCGGTTTCAAGCTTTCGGCCGGTGCCGGGTACCGTGGGTTGTGTCCCGCATCTTTCGGCAATACCGGAATCCGACCCGGCTGTCATTGCCACTAACGTCCGGACAAAGGCTTTTCCTGAACTTGCCGTTAATGGCTTGAGGGATCAGGCTGTGCCCTGTCCGAACTCTCGTTGTCTCGCTTCAAATAAAGGAGCTCCATGATGCAACGCATCCTACGCCATCATGTCCTTACGCATCGAAAGTACGTCCCGACTTTCTTGGCCTTGCTGGCACTGTCCGCCGGTGTGGCCGCCTTCGGTTTTGCCCCCGACACCGTCACCCAGGACGTCACCATCCGGACCGTGGAGCAGGACGTAAGCCTCCCCGTGCCTGCTGATGCAGCTAACAGCTTCGACTTCTGGCGCGAGGAGCCCATCCGGCGAGGCGACAGCATCGCCTCCCTGCTCCAGCGCATGGGCGTCTCCGAAGAGGACACCGCACGCTTTCTTCGGGCCGGGCGCAAGCTGCCCGGTCTCGCCCATCTCGTACCGGGACACACGGTCATGGCCCGGGTCACCGCCACCGGACAGCTGATCCTGTTCCGCTACATGGCCAGCGGTGACACCCTGGTCACGGTCAACCGGGTCCGGGACGGATTCCAGGCCAAGGAGGCGCCCGTCCGGCTGGAGTCGCGTCGGGTGCTGCGCTCGGGCGTGATCACTTCCTCTCTGTACGCGGCCACCGATGCGGCGGACATCCCCAACTCCATCGCCTCCCAGATGGCCAAGGTGTTCTCCGGCGAAATCAATTTCCGCCGGGACCTGCGCCAGGGCGACCATTTCTCCGTGGTGTACGAGGCCATGTATCACGACGGCGCCATCGTCAAGACGGGGCACCTGCTGGCGGCGGAATTCGTCAATCAGGGAGAGGCCTTCCGCGCGGTCTATTTCCGCGACCCCAAGGGGCGCGAGGGGTATTACACGCCCGATGGCCACAACATGAAGCACGCCTTTCTCAAGGCGCCTCTGCACTACACCCGCATCTCCTCGCCCTTCAGCCTGCACCGCTTCGATCCCGTCCTCAAGATATGGCGTCCCCACAAGGGCGTCGACTATGCGGCCCCCATCGGCACGCCGGTACGCGCCGTGGCCAACGGGCGGGTCACCATGGCCAGGCGCGACGGCGGCTACGGCAACCTGATCGTGCTCAGGAACCGCTGGCCCTACAGCACGGCCTATGCACACCTTTCCCGCTATGCCAAGGGGATCCACCGCGGTGTCCGGGTCACCCAGGGCCAGATCATCGGCTATGTGGGCGAGACGGGCCAGGCCACCGGTCCACACCTGCACTTCGAGATTCGCGTCCGCGGGGTGCAGAGGAACCCGCTCACCCTCAAGCTGCCCACCGCCTTCCCCCTGGATCGCCACTACCTCGCCCGGTTCAGGGCCGAAACCCGGCCGCTGCTGGCCCGCCTGGACCTGCTGAGCGGCAGCGATCTCGCTTCCCTGGATTGATCGACGCCTGACGGAGCCGTACCCCCTGTCCAAACATCCTGGTTGAACTTTACGCATTTTCGAGCTTTAATGTGTATCACTTTGATTTATATCGCTTCGCTGATCCGGTGGAATGGGAAGAGGCGGGCTTTCGGGAATACTTCAACGACCGTTCTGTGTGCGTGGTGGAATGGCCGGAGAAGGCGCAAGCCTGGCTGCCCCGGCCGGACCTGACGCTCCGGCTGGCGTTTGCGGAGCCCGGGCGATCGGCGCAGCTGATAGCCGACACGGAGGCAGGCAGAC
>JBJKSP010000315.1:0-12704 GCA_046703865.1 Thiobacillaceae bacterium | reverse complement strand
GGCGCAGGGTGGTGAGCACGTCCTGCAAGGCCGCCGCCTGGGGCGAGGTCACCAGGCCGACGCAATGGGGCATGGCGGGCAACGGCCGCTTGCGTCCGGGGTCGAAAAGCCCTTTCCCCTCCAGTTTCTCCTTCAACCGCGCGAAGGCCTCGTACAGGGCGCCGAGTCCCGCATGGCGCATGGCCTCCACGTAGAGCTGGAAGTCTCCCCTGGGCTCGTACAGTGTGGGCTGCGCCCGAACCTCCACCTGGCTGCCGTTCCCGGGCAGCCAGTCCACGAACTGGTTGCGGTTCCTGAACATCGCGCAGCGCACCGAGGCCTGGCTGTCCTTCAGGGTGAAATACCAGTGACCGGAAGGCGCACGGCTGAAGTTGGAGACCTCTCCCGCGACCCACAGGCTGGTCATGCCCCGTTCCAGTGCGAGGCGGGCGAGGCGGTTCAGCTCCGAGACGGTGATGACGTTTGGATGGGTGGCGTCCATGGCGTTGCGAGGCTGGGGTATCGTAAGACTATTTGGTGTCTCCGCCGGCATGCGTACCTCAAGAATGTATTGCCCTTCCGGCCGCTCCATCTCGAAGCATGAGCGGCACGACCGTCAAGATCGACTTATATCCACAGTCATAATGATTTCCTCAACTATTCCGGATATCTTACTGAAATCTTAGGCTGTTTTTGTATCTGGTTGATTTTCAATAAGTAATACTTCGCACAAAAAATAGCCGATAGATGCATTTCGGTGGGGCAACCATGGCTTAACGACTTTACCAAATCCTTATGCACAAACTTATCCACAACTTCTGTGGAATTATCGACAGGCGGTCTTGTGAACTCCAGGCCCGATGGGCTGTCTGAACAGGTTTCTTATCTTTGAAAATGAAGGTATATTACCCAAGCACACGGCGGCGTCTGCCGCCGTGTGCTTTTCTGTTTCTGTAGGTTCGTCCGTATGCCCGATCATCTGATGCAGACCTATGCCCGCTTGGACATCGCCTTCGAGCGCGGGGAGGGGGTCTGGCTCTTTTCCGAAAGCGGGGACAGGTACCTGGATGCCCTGGCCGGCGTGGCTGTGAACGGCCTGGGACACGGTCATCCCAGGCTGTCCCGGGCCCTGTGTGATCAGGCCGGCCGGCTGATCCATACCTCCAACATCTATCGGATCCTGGAACAGGAAAGCCTGGCGGAACGCCTGTGCGGCCTCTCCGGGCTCGATCGTGCCTTCTTCTGCAATTCCGGTGCCGAGGCCAACGAGGCCGCGATCAAGCTGGCCCGGCTCTACGGACACGGGCGTGGGGTCGAAAATCCGGCCATCGTGGTCATGGAAAAGAGTTTCCACGGCCGCACCCTCGCGACCCTGTCGGCTACGGGCAGCCGCAAGGTGCAGGCAGGTTTCGAGCCCCTGGTCACGGGATTCGTGCGCGTGCCCTTCGCGAATGAGGAGGCGGTGGCAAAGCTGGCCGAGCACCACAAGAACATCATCGCGGTGCTGGTGGAGCCTTATCAGGGCGAGGGCGGCGTGCAGGTGCCCCAGGCCGATTACCTGTCCGAGCTGCGCCGCATCTGCGACGCCAACCAGTGGCTGCTCATGCTGGATGAGGTCCAGAGCGGGATCGGCCGTACCGGCAAATGGTTCGCCTTTCAGCACACCGATGTCCTGCCGGACGTGATGACCCTGGCGAAAGGGCTGGGTTCGGGCTTCCCGGTGGGCGCCTGCCTGGCCCGGGGTGCGGCGGCGGAAACCTTCACGCCCGGCAAGCACGGTTCCACCTTCGGCGGCAGTCCGCTGGCCTGCACCGCGGCCCTGACCACCCTGGAGGTGCTGGCGGAGGAAGGGCTCCTGGACAACGCCGCCCAAGTGGGCGCCTTCATCCGCTCCGATCTGGCCCGGCGCCTGGAGGGCGTGGCCGGGGTCAGAGAGATCCGCGGCCAGGGTCTGATGATCGGCATCGAGCTGGATCGTCCCTGCGGCGAGCTGGTAAAACATGCGCTGGCGCAGCGCTTGCTCGTCAACGTCACCGCGGACACCGTGGTACGCCTGTTGCCTCCTCTGATCATGAAGCAGGCGGAAGCCACCCTGCTTACCGAGAAACTGGCCGCTCTGATACGCGCCTTTCTGGCCTGAGCGTGCCCATGCATCAGAAGGTCAAGCATTTCCTGCAGTTCAGGGACCTCTCCCGGGAGGAACTGGAGTACCTGTTCCAGCGCACCCGGATCGTCAAGGACCGGTTCAAGCGTTATCAGCCTTACCACCCCCTGGTGGACCGCACGCTGGCCATGATCTTCGAGAAGAGTTCCACCCGCACGCGCCTTTCCTTCGAGGCCGGCATGCATCAGCTGGGCGGCTCGGCCATCTATCTCAATACCCGGGATACCCAGCTGGGCCGGGGCGAGCCGGTGGAAGACGCGGCCGAGGTGATTTCGCGCATGGTGGACATCGTCATGATCCGCACCTACGAGCAGGAGATCATCGAGCGCTTTGCCTCCCGCTCCCGGGTACCGGTGATCAACGGCCTGACCAACGAATACCATCCCTGCCAGATCCTGGCCGACATCTACACCTACATCGAGCACCGCGGGCACATCACGGGCAGGACGGTGGCGTGGATCGGCGATTCCAACAACATGTGCAACACCTGGCTGCAAGCGGCCGAGGTGTTCGATTTCAACGTCCACGTCTCCACGCCGCCGGACTACGAGGTGGAACCGGAACGTGCGGGGCTGTACGGCACCGCCCACTACGAGGAATTCGCCGACCCCATGGAGGCCAGCCGGGGGGCGGACCTGGTCACCACAGACGTCTGGACCAGCATGGGATTCGAGGCCGAGAACGATGAACGCATGCGTGCCTTCGCCGACTGGCAGGTGGATGAGGACATGATGCGCCTGGCCAAACCGGATGCCCTGTTCATGCACTGCCTGCCCGCCCACCGGGGCGAGGAGGTGACGGCGGAGGTGATCGACGGTCCCCAGTCGGTGGTCTGGGACGAGGCCGAGAATCGGTTGCACACCCAGAAGGCATTGATGGAATACCTCCTGTTGGGACATATCGAGGACTGAGCCCTCACGAGGAGGCGATTTCTCACCCGAAAGGGGCGGTGGGGCATGTATTATTGAGCGCATTGGATGTGGATGCACATCAACCCGGGAACTGCTTCGTTCCGGGATGCTTTGGATAGATGGAATGCGCCGGCGGGCAGGCTGATCACGGATGATACGGCTGGTAACCAAATTGAAGTCCCGAGGCGGTCGAGTTGGGGCCAACGATGAACATGTTGACAGAAAACCCCGTCGGTAACCTTGGCGATGCCGACATGAACGCCATCAGCTGCCCCCGATGCGGCAGCACGGATGTGCGCGCCTCACAACGAACAGCGATCAGGCTGTTTCATACCACCTATCGCTGCCGCAGCTGCAAGCGCCACTTCAGGATCAAGACGGCCAGCCAGAAGATATTGCAGTCCGTGCTGCTCGGACTGGGTGCGGCGGTTCTGCTTGCCTTCGTGTTGGTGTGGATACTGGGTTCGGGCAGTTCACCGGTTCCCGAACAGCAGACGGTCGTTGAACCCGACATCGCGCATGACCTGGCGTTGGCCAACAAGGGAGACCCGAACGCGCAGTTCAGGATCGGACTTTATTATTGGGGGCGTGAGGATTACCGCCAGGCCTTCCCATGGCTGAAGAAGGCCGAAGTCTCCAATGAAGACGCCAAAT
Organism: Thiobacillaceae bacterium; assembly: GCA_046703865.1. Lineage (GTDB taxonomy): Bacteria > Pseudomonadota > Gammaproteobacteria > Burkholderiales > Thiobacillaceae > JBJKSP01. The sequence goes on along the minus strand of JBJKSP010000315.1, from coordinate 8,996 downwards.
ATTACATGGGGTTGGCCTACCTGGAAGGACGGGGTACGGTGCAGAACTACCGGCTCGCGTTCGACCGCTTCCAGGAGACCGCCAAGCAGGGCAATCTGGAAGCGGAATATCGCCTGGGCCTCATGTATCGGGACGGGATGGGTGTGGCAAGCAGCAAGGAACGGGCCTACACCTGGCTCAACATCGCGGCGGCGAGAGGGCATGTGCTGGCGGGCGAGAGCCGGGACAGAATGGCCAATATCATGTCCAACGATGAGATCAACCGGGCCCAGGAGGCCAGCACGGAGGAACTCAACCGGCTCCAGGCCCTGAGTACCCCGGGGGTGGAGAATGTCGCCAAGCCCTGACGCATGACCCAAAAAGCGTGAGCAGACCGTTGTGAACATCGCCTATTTCAGAGATCGGGATTCCCTGTACATCGAACTCTCACCGGAAGACCCCGTCCATGCGTGGGAGGCCCAGGAGGGCATCGTCATCAACCTTTCCGAAGACGGCCGGGTGGTGGGCATCGAGATCGAGCACGCCAGTACAAAGACGGATCTGTCCCTGCTGCGGGTGGGCAACTTTCCGGGCGAGGTTCATGCCGTGGAGGGAGCCTCCCACTGAGAGGCTGTGAATAAATCTACTGCGCGTCCCGATAGCTGTGTTGGGTGGTGCTCGCTCCTCGCCTATCTGGTTGATATGTCTCGTCGCTGCGCTCCGTCCGCCTTGCTCTCGGGCCGCTCGCTACGATTTCTTCACAACCTCTGAGACGCCCGGGCGTTAATTACAGGAAGATGGACATCATGAGCGAAGTGAAAAAGGTCGTGCTCGCCTACTCAGGCGGGCTGGATACCTCGGTCATCCTCAAATGGCTCCAGGACACCTATGGCTGCGAGGTGATCACCTTCACCGCGGACATCGGCCAGGGCGAGGAACTGGACCCCGCGCGCCAGAAGGCGCTCAAGTTTGGCATCCGGCCCGAGCACATCTACATCGACGACCTCAGGGATGAATTCGTGCGGAACTATGTCTTCCCCATGTTCCGTGCCAATGCCATCTACGAAGGCGAGTACCTGCTGGGCACCTCCATCGCCCGGCCCCTCATCGCCAAGCGGCTCATCGACATCGCCAACGAGACCGGGGCGGACGCCATCGCCCACGGCGCCACCGGCAAGGGCAACGACCAGGTGCGTTTCGAGCTGGGGGCCTACGCCCTCAGGCCGGACATCCGCATCATCGCCCCCTGGCGCGAATGGGACCTGCTTTCCCGGGAGAAGCTGCTGGCCTACGCCGAGGCCCACGGCATCCCCATCGAGATGAAGCACAAGGCCGGCGGCAGCCCCTATTCCATGGACGCCAACCTGCTGCACATCTCCTACGAGGGCCGCATCCTTGAGGATCCGGCCCGGGAGCCCGAGGAGGACATGTGGCGCTGGACGGTCTCGCCGGAGGCCGCACCGAACGAGCCGGAATACCTGGAATTCGAATACGAGCGGGGCGACATCGTCTCCATCAACGGCCTGCGCATGAGCCCGGCGGAGGTGCTGGCCAGACTCAACGAAGTGGGCGGGCGCAACGGCGTGGGCCGCCTGGACCTGGTGGAGAACCGCTACGTGGGCATGAAGTCCCGGGGCTGCTACGAGACCCCGGGCGGCACCATCATGCTCAGGGCCCACCGCGCCATCGAGTCCGTCACCCTGGACCGCGAGGTGGCCCACCTCAAGGACGAGTTCATGCCGCGCTACGCCAGCCTGATCTACAACGGCTATTGGTGGAGCCCGGAGCGCAAGGCCCTGCAGGTGCTCATCGACCATACCCAGGCGCACGTCAACGGCTGGGTGCGGGTGAAGCTCTACAAGGGCAACGTCACCGTGGTGGGCCGGGATTCCAGGACCGATTCCCTGTTCGACCCCGGTGTGGCCACCTTCGAAGACGACGCGGGCGCCTACGACCAGAAGGACGCCGGCGGCTTCATCAAGCTCAACGCCCTGCGCATGCGCATCGCCGCCAAGCTGGAAGGCCGGAGGAAGTCATCGTGAGCCGGTTCGACAACGTCAGCGTCGTCAAGCAGGGCAAGGTCTCATTCGACGGCAAGTGCGTTTCCCCTATCGTCCCGGCTTCCATCCTCAGCCGCGACACGCCCTGGTTTTCGCCATCTCATAGCAACGCTGGATGACCACCATCGCCGTCGTAAAAAAAGCGGGGAAGATCGCCATCGCCGCCGACACCCTGACCAAGTGGGGGCCCGGCAAGGAGTCGGCCCACTACATCGTCAACCACAGCAAGCTGCTCCAGGTCGGGGAGAGCTGGCTGGCGGTGTCCGGAAATGCCACCTTCAAGCATGTCCTGGACGACTGGTACGCCCACCCCACCCGCAGGAACACCTCCCTGCGCAGCGCCCAGGAGATCTTCACGGCCTGGCAGAAGCTGCACAAGGTGCTCAAGGAGGACTATTACCTGCGCCCCGAGGAGCAGCAGGAGGATGCCCTGGAATCCTCCCGCATGGACGTGCTGATCGCCAACCCTTACGGCATCTTCGGCGTCTCGGGCATGCGCACGGTCCAGGAATATGCCCGGTTCTATGCCTACGGCAGCGGCACCGAGATCGCCCTGGGGGCGCTCTACGCCTCCTACGACCGGCCCGACCTGGACGCCCGGCAACTCCCCCTCCAGGCCATCGAGGCGTCGGCGGAGTTCGACGACGGCACGGGCCTGCCCGTGGAGACCCGGGTCATGGATGAAACCATGGGGAGTGGGAAGTAGGCAGTGGGAAGTGGGTGGCTGCTATCCCCTTTTTACCCACTCCCACTCCCCACTTACCAGGAGCAGAACCATGCCTTCCTTCGACATCGTCTCCGAAGTGGACAAGCAGGAGCTCAGGAACGCCGTTGACCAGGCCAACAAGGAGATCGCCAACCGCTTCGACTTCAACAGCTCGGATGCCCGGGTGGAACAGGCGGACTACGCGCTCACGGTCTATGCCGACGACGACTTCAAGCTGGACCAGGTGCAGGAGGTCCTGAACGGCAAATTGGCCAAGCGCGGCATCGACATCCGCTGCCTGGACGTCGCCGAGAAGAGCGAAAAGGTCTCCGGCAACAAGGTGAAGCGCCCCGTGACCGTGAAGAACGGCATCGACACCGAGCTGGCCAAGCGCATCGTCAGGCTCATCAAGGACAGCAAGCTCAAGGTCAACGCCAGCATCCAGGGCGAGGCGGTGCGGGTGTCCGGGGCCAAGCGGGACACCCTCCAGGAGGCCATCGCCCTGGTGCGCAAGTCCGTCACGGAATTTCCGCTGCAGTTCCAGAACTTCCGGGACTGAGCCACCGGCCGGCGGGGGCCGGCCTCACCATTCGGTGTGCGCCCCCGTCAGGGGTACGAAGGCCACCGCCAGCACGTCCCTCTCCCTGATCTTGCCCTCAGGCGTTTTCTCCACCACCCTGAGTTCCTGAGCCCAGCCCGGCCGTCCCACGGGGATCACCATCCTGCCACCGGGTTTGAGCTGCTCGACCAGGGGCGCCGGCACGTGGGGCGCTGCGGCGGTGACGATGATGCCGTCATAAGGCGAGTGTTCGGGCCATCCGGTATAGCCGTCCTTGAGCCGGACCTCCACGTTGGCGTAACCCAGCGCCTTCAGCCGGGACCGCGCCTCGGTCGCCAGGGCCTCGATGATCTCCAGGCTGTAGACCTGCTTGACCAGCAGGGACAGGATGGCCGCCTGGTAGCCCGAGCCGGTGCCCACCTCCAGCACCACGTGATTCGGCTTGGCATTCAGCAGGTCGGTCATGAGGGCCACGATATAGGGTTGGGAGATGGTCTGGCCATGGCCGATGGGCACAGGGCCGTTGCGGAAGGCCAGGGAACTCATGCCTTCGGGAAGGAACCGGTCCCGCGGCACGCGCGCCATGGCCTCCATGACGTGGGTGTCCAAGGCATCCTTGCCGATGTAGCGGCGGGTGATCTCCACCTCCATGTCGATCTCCCGCAACATCCGTTCCAGGTCGTCCATTTCGGTCTTTCATCATCCGGCAGTCAGGCCCTGCGCCAGATCTTCCAGGCGTCCCGGGGGGAGAGTTCCAGGCAGAGTCCCGGCTCTCCGGGGGCCTCCAATATCAGCTTAGCCAAGCGGCGGGATTGGATCAGGCGCAAAGCGGGTTTCAGCCAGCGGGTCTCCAACTGCATGGCCTGTTCCCGCCAAAGCCCGGCGTCCTGTGCCAGGGCGGCCTCTTGCAGGTTGTCCAACACCGCCAGTACCCGTTCCGCCTGCCTGGGCAGGTCCTGCAGGCTTTCCGCCGGTGAGCTGTCCCGGCCGGTGGCCAATGCCAGGGCCCGCAGGATCTCGTGCTGCCCGATCACCAAGTCCCAGTCCGCTGGGGACAGGGCGGCCCAACGGCCTGCGCCCCAGAACCAAAGGCTGTTCACGGCCGGCTCGCCGCGGCTTTCCCGCGCCTCATTGACCGGGTGGCCGTGGAGCAGCATCTGAATCTCGTTGAGACGGGCCAGCCAGGGTCCGGTTGCCGCACCGCGGGGCAGGTAGGGATCTATCCTGCGGCCCGCCGCCATTTCCGGAGGTTGGGTGACCATGTCGGGTTCCTGGTCCAGATGCAGATACCAGCGCCTGGGGTGCCGGGCCTCGAAGGCGAGGCCCTCGGTCGCGAAATGCCGGCTCAGGGTCTCGGCCAGGGACTGCGCCTCGTGGGCGTCGAGCCGGAAGACGGTGGCGGGGGCCAATACCAGGAAGTCCCGGTGCATGACCAGGGAAACCGGGTCGGCCCGCATCCAGACGTTGTCCCCCGGGGTGCCCCCATCCAGGGCATAGGTGTAGGGGGCTACCGGGGTCGCCTCCCCATGCCCCAGGGCACGGCCCAGGGCGGCGCCCAGATGGCGGGCGGCAGGAGGGGTCCGTCCCCGGGCCAGCAGGGTGGACAGGGCTGGAAGTTTCCGGGCGACGTCTTGGAAGGGATCGATCCACAGGTCCGGGACGATGAGGTGCAGATGCTTCATGACGATAAAGCGACCCACGGTTGCGGTGGGGTGAAACGGAAAGGGTCCCAAGCCGGCCTTCCTGTCCTCCGGGATCGATTCCGAAGGGGTCTGGAGGCAAGGACCGATGAATTCAATTTCTTTATGCCTTAATAAAAATGTCAACTATCATGAATGAGGCCGGAGGGCCTAGCCGTTGTTTTTTCAACAGCTTATTCATGAGACGGAGGAGTGCAGATGAGTACAGTATCGATCAAGCCACAGACGGAGAATATCGAACTGCCCACGATCCACAAGGTGGACATGACCCACCCGTGGATGTGGCTGGGCAGGGGATGGCGGGATCTCAGGCGAAGCTGGCCTGTGGCCCTGACCTATGGGGCGCTCTTCGCGGCCCTGGGGTATTTGCTGGTCAGTTACGCCTGGAGCCGGGTACATCTGGTGCTCACCCTTACTTCGGGTTTCCTGCTCGTCGCCCCGTTCTTCGCCATCTGCTTCTACAGCATGTCACGCCGGCTGGAAGAAGGGGGAGAGGTGCGCGAGCTGTTCAAGCCGGTCTCGAGCTTTGGCTACAACCCGGCCTCCATCGGGTTGTTCGCGGTCATGCTGGCCTTCATGCTGAGTGTCTGGGAGCGATTGTCTGCCGTCGTGGTGGCGTTGTTCCTGAGGACGGACATCGTGACCGACCAGCCCTTTTCCCTGGGTTTGCTGTTCCGGCCCGAACACCTGGACTTCGTCATTCCCTACTTCGTGTTCGGTGCCCTGGTGGCGGCCTTAGTGTTCGCGTTGTCGGTGGTCTCCCTGCCCATGATGCTGGCCCGCAAGGTGGACGTGATCACCGCCATCGTGACCAGCCTTTGGGTGGTTCGGGTGAACCTTCTGCCGATGTTGCTGTGGGCCTTCCTCATCGGTAGCCTGATGCTGTTGGGGCAGGCGCTGTGGTTTGTTCCCCTGGTCGTGATCTTCCCACTCCTGGGCCATGCCAGTTGGCATGCCTACCGGGATTTGGTGGAAGACAGCTGACGCGGTACGAGAACAGAAAAGGCCGGCCTATGCCGGCCTTTTTCATGATGTAGCGCATCGTCGTCTTCCGCTCCAGGCCGCGCCGCGCCTTATTCCAAGATACTCAAGACTTGGCTGATTCCGTCGATAACGGGACACATACCAGGGGGAGCGACGCCCATGCCGCTTGTTGACGTCCGGACCTTCCCGACTCGACCGCTAGCGCCATGGGGCATACTGCGGCGTCGATAAAGACATGGCCGACCTCGGCATTCCACTTCAACGCCTAGCCAAGGACACGCGTCGATGGCGTGTGTTCCTGTCTTTTCTTGGGCTTTTCATATTGATCCTGGTCGGGGCGGGCTGGCAAATGGGCTCGGTCTACCATAGCTCCAGGGCGCAAGCCGTCGGCGACCTCAAGGCCATCGTGGGGTTCAAGTTGCGGGAGGTCAGACGCTGGATCGGGCAGGAGACCCGGTATATGGCCCAGCTCCAAAATGGAGGGCTGGCCACGGCGGCCAGCCACTGGCTGTCGGAGGGCGCTCCACCCGGTGCGGGTCGGGAACTCGCCGACCAGTTGGAGATGCTGCGGGCCGGAGAGCCCGATGGGCCAGGGATCATCCTGGTGGATATGGCAGGGCATCCGCGTCTGTCTACTCAGGACTCTTCCATGCCCCGGCGCGAAGCCCTGTCGGCCGCATTGACGGAGGCGTACGCCAGCAGGAGACCCGTGCTGATGCGGGGCGGTCCTCTCGGACAGGCGCCCGATGCGAAACTGGCGTTCGTGGTGCGCTTGATGTTCGGCCAGCCGGGGGGGCTCCGTCGGGTCGGCGCTCTGATCTATGAGGTCGATCCGGGCAAATCCCTGTTCCCCGTCATCGGCGCGTGGCCGGATGCCTCCAAGACCGGGTGGGTACTGGTGTTCAGAAGACAGGGTGACCGGATCGTCGACCTTTACAGTTCCCGTCCCCGGCAGGAGGAAGCAGAGGTTCCGACCCCGGGCCGGGGCCTGGACCTGGCCGGCGCCGTGGCCGGCCTGAACCGAAGTTCGGTCGTGGGAGGCCGGGACGATCGCGGCGTGGATGTCATCGGTGCAGTCGGAGCCGTTCCTGACACGGGCTGGTATCTGATGGCGGGGCTGGACCGGTCGGAGGTCTATGCCAATGCCCACCGCAACATCATGACGATGATGGGTGTCACCCTGTTCATTCTGGTTAGCCTGGCGGTGATCTTCCGGCTCATGCGCCGGAGCGAGAATGCCCGGCGGGACGCGGACCGGCTCGCGGCGGAGATGGCGCGCCAGCGGCTGGAAAAACACTTCGACTTCCTGGTGCGCTACGGCAAGGACATCGTGCTCCTGGCGGACGCGGCGGGTGATCTGCTGGACGCCAACGAGGCCGCGGTCAGCGCCTACGGTTATGACCGCGACACGCTGCTGCAGCTCAATCTACGCGATTTGCGTGCGCCAGAGACCGTGGATCAGCTTTATTCCCAGGTGGATGCGGTGTCCGCGGGAGAGGGGGCCAGCTTCGAAACACAGCATCGCCGCCAGGACGGCAGCACATTTCCGGTGGAGGTCAGCATCCACGGCTTCGACAACGATAGCCAGCACTACAAGCACTACATCATGCGGGACATCACCATCAGGAAGCAGGCCGAGGCCGAACGGCAGCGGGTGGCGAGGCGCACCGAGGGCCTGCTGGAGATGGCGGTTGGCGGAGAAAGCCTCGACGAACGGAAATTGGTTCAGTACGGCCTGGAAATGGCAGAAAGCTTGACGGACAGCCGGATCGCATTTCTGCATTTCGTGCATGACGACCAGGAGAGCATCGAACTGGTCGCCTGGTCGGCGGCGACCCTGACCCAATGCCAGGCGGTGTATGACCGTCACTACCCCATCGCCCAGGCCGGCATTTGGGCGGATTGCTTCCGCAATCGCAGGCCCGTGGTTTACAACGACTATCCCGGCATCCCGGACAAGCGGGGGTTGCCGGAGGGACACGCCAGCCTGCAACGGCTCATCAGCGCGCCCGTGGTCGAAGGGAACGGGGTACGCATGATCCTGGGGGTGGGCAACAAGCCCTCGGATTACGACGCCATGGATGTGGAGACCGCGCAGCTGATCGGCAACGATCTCTGGCGCATGCTCCGCCGGCTGCGCGCCGAGAAGGCGCTGCGGGAAAACCTGGAGCACCAGGTGCAGCTCAACCGAAAACTGGAGGAGGCGCACAATCAGCTGCTGCAGTCGGAGAAGCTGGCGGCCATCGGCCAACTGGCCGCGGGTCTGGCCCACGAGGTCAACAACCCGGTCGGATTCGTGTACTCCAATCTGGGTACTCTGGAAGGCTATGTCCGCGACCTCCTGGAGATCATGGCCGCGTGCGAGGCCACCAGCCAAGCCGTGGCCGCTGACCATCCGGAACTGGAGCGGATACGGCTCCTGCGCAAGGAAAAGGATTACGACTTCGTGCGCGAGGACCTGCCCAAGCTGCTGGCGGAGTCCCGGGAGGGGCTGGACCGGGTGCGCAAGATCGTGCAGGACCTCAAGGACTTCTCCCGTTCGGGCCACAACGACTGGCAGTGGGCGGATCTGCACAAGGGGCTGGATTCCACCCTCAACATCGTCTGGAACGAGCTCAAGTACAAGTGCGAGGTGGTCAAGCACTACGGTACGCTGCCGGAGGTCTACAGTCTTCCCTCCCAGCTCAACCAGGTGTTCATGAACCTGCTGGTGAATGCCGGCCAGGCCATCGAGGACAAGGGGGTCATCTCCCTGCGCACCGGAGTGGAGGGCGACCGGGTGTGGGTGGAGGTGGGAGATACCGGGCAGGGCATCCCCAAGGATCGCCTCAACCGCATCTTCGAACCCTTCTTTACCACCAAACCGGTAGGCCAGGGGACTGGACTGGGCCTTTCGCTCTCCTACAGCATCGTCCAGCGTCACCAGGGCAGCCTGGAGGTGGTGAGCGAAGCCGGGGCGGGATCCACCTTCCGGGTGGTGCTGCCCGTGAGACCTTCGAATGCCCCCG
>JBJKSP010000314.1:0-11660 GCA_046703865.1 Thiobacillaceae bacterium | reverse complement strand
CGGGCGGTAAGCGAAGGCGATGCTTTGGGCGATCATGCGCTTGACCCCGCCGGCGACGGCGGCGGCCACCAGGTTGCGCGTCCCGATTTCGCGGAGGCGGGCGTTGCGGACCCTGGCCTCTGCCATCTGCGCCGGGTCGAGGGCATAAGGCAGATCGGTGAGTTGGTGTATGACCACAGCCGGCCGTGCGTCCCGGACATGGTGGAGGATGGCGCGTTCGTCAAACACGTCCACGATGACCGGCGCCACGCCCAGCGCACGAAGCATCGGTGCCTTCCCCTGGGAACGGCTGGTGCCCATCACGGTCCAGCCGTCGGCAACCAGGAGCAATGACAGCCTGCGGCCGATGGCGCCACCGGCGCCCGCGAGAAAAACCGTTCCTTTCGTCTTGCCCACGAGGGTCCTCCCTATCGGTCGGTGTCGGGAAAACATGCTTGGTTTCGGATCTTCGGGAATATTTCCTGCCGAGACGGGTCACAAAGGCATGCCGCCGTCGCTCGGCGCGCGCCGAGCCCCTGTTGCCGGCCAAGACCGGACCCGAGCCTGCACCGCTGTCTTAGAAATCGAAAGGACACCCATGATCAACGCGTTCTACGAACTGCTGGACCGGATCGGCTACCTGCATCCCATCCATCCCGCCATGACCCATATGCCCATCGGGTTGGTGGCAGGGGCATTCCTCATCACATGGGCGGCGGTGTTGCTGAAGCGCAGGTCCTGGCTGCACCTGGGGTATCCCCTCCTGGTCGTCGCCTTCCTGTTCTGGTTTCCCACCGTGATCTTCGGCTACATGGACTGGCAGCGCTACTACGCGGGGGCGATGCTGCATCCCATCGTGATGAAGATGATCCTGGCCGGCGTCCTGTTCGTGCTGTTGGCGGCGGGTCTGGTCCTAGGCTGGAACGACAGGGCGGGCACGGCGGTCATGCTGACCATCTATACCCTGTCCTTCGCCGTGGTGACGGCCCTGGGCTATTACGGCGGCCAGGTGGTGTACGGCGGTGCCGCCCCGGAGGGGCCAGCCGCCTACCGGGCCGGCCAGCAAGTGTTCGAGTCCAACTGCAGCGGCTGCCACGCCCACGGCGGCAACGTCTACGCCCCCAACCTGCCCCTGCGCGCGGCCCCGCAACTGGCGGACCCGGCGATGTTCATCGCCTACCTGCGTCATCCCGTCAAGCCCGACGGAAAACCTGGCATCATGCCGCCCTTTACCCCCGACCGGCTCTCTGACCAGGATGCAAACGCCCTCTACCAGTACATCGACCACGTCATCGTTTCTCCCAAACGGCACTGACGGGCAGCGTGTACCGGGCGTACGGCCCGCCTTCGGGTGGGTCCGACGAAGACCGGATCGAGCCTGTGGTCCGTATCCCGGGACCCGGGCTCAGGGCTGGCCGTCGCGGAAGGGCAGCTTGCCGTCCTCCTCGTAGCGACGCTTGGCCTCCGGTCGGAAGATCCAGGCCACCACCACCAGGAACAGGAGCGGCAGGCCGATGAACAGGCCGTATTCCCGGATGAACTGCAGGATTGCGTGCATGCCAACCTCCGTGCCGTGTGAGTGGCTGTCTCACCCATCCGGGGCGGGGACGGGCTTTACCCATTATCCTAGAAACCGTCGCCGGGTGCGCCCGATGGACGAGCCCGACCGAGGGAGACGGGACCGGTCTTCATCCGTGGTTTCCGGGATCGACCATCTTGTCCGGCCCCGCCGCCGCTCCCACGCTATGCCCGGTTTCGATCGTTTCCCCTCGGGGACCTGAGCCATGCGTCTGTTGCTGGTGGAAGACGACGCCATGATCGGTCAGAGCGTGCACCTGGGCCTGAGCCAGGATGGCTATGCGGTGGACTGGGTCAAGGACGGCAAGGCCGCCGAGCTGGCCCTGGGCTCGGAGACCTACGACCTGATGCTGCTGGATCTGGGCCTGCCCCGAAAGGGCGGTCTGGACATCCTGCAGGCCCTGCGCGCCCGCAAGGACAGCCTGCCGGTGCTCATCCTCACCGCGCGGGATACCGTCCCGGACCGGGTGGCCGGACTGGACGCGGGGGCGGACGATTACCTGGTCAAGCCCTTCGACCTGGACGAACTGGCCGCCCGCATCCGCGCCCTGCTCAGACGGCGTGCGGGCCGGGCCGAGCCCCTGGTGGAGCACGGTCCCCTGAGCCTCAATCCGGCCAGCCACGCGGTGACGTTCGACGGCGAGCCGGTCGTCCTCTCGGCCAGGGAATTCACCATACTCCACGCCCTGTTGGAGCGTCCGGGCGTACCCCTGTCACGGGCCCAACTGGAGGAACGCGTGTACAGCTGGAAGGACGAGGTGGAGAGCAACGCGGTGGAGGTCCACATCCACGCCCTGCGCAAGAAGCTGGGAACGGGGTGGATCAAGAACGTGCGCGGCGTGGGCTACATGGTGCCCAAGATCCCGCCGGGGCCATGAATGCGGCGACATCTGCTGGCCACCCTGTCGGGTGTCATCCTGATCGCCCTGGTGCTGGGTGCGGCCGCCACCTATCGGCTTTCCCTGTGGGAGGCGGACCAGATCTCCGACTACCAGCTGCGCCAGGTGGCCCTGTCCCTGCGCGACCAGGACTTCCGGGACACCCTGCCTCCTTATACGGCGGCGGCGGAAGAGCAGTTCGATCTGGTGATCCAGGCCTGGGACCGCTACGGCACGCACCTGTACCTGTCCCATCCCCACAGCGACCTGCCGGACCGGGCACAGTTGGGTTACACGACGCTGACCACCTCGGAAGGGGCCTGGCGGGTGTTCAGCATCGAGCTGCGCCACCACGTCATCCTGGTGGCCCAGCCGATGAGGGAGCGCGAGCGCCTGGGCGCCTACTTGGCCCTGCACCTGGTCCTGCCCTTCCTGGTGCTGCTGCCCGTGCTGGGTTTCCTGGTGTGGCTGGCGGTGGGGCGCGGCCTGCGGCCGCTGGCGGCGGTGACCCGGGCGGTCACGGCGCGCAGCCCCGCGAGCCTGGAGCCGTTGTCCACCGGCGGCGTGCCCGAGGAGATCCTGCCCCTGGTCCAGTCCCTGAACGACCTGCTGGGCCGTCTCGGACATTCCCTGGAGACCCTGCGTGCCTTCACCGCCGATGCGGCCCATGAACTGCGCACTCCCCTGGCCGCCCTGCAGCTCCAGGTGCAGCTGACCGAACGGGCCCGCAGCGACGGCGACCGGCAGGCCGCCCTGTCGCAGCTGAAAGATGGGCTGAAGCGGGCCACCCACGTGGTGGAACAGCTGTTGACCCTGGCCCGTCAGGAACCCGGCGTGCCGGATCGTCCCTTCGTCTCCGTGGACCTGGTCTCCCTGGCCGGCAGGGTGGTGGCGGAGCACGCCCCCCTGGCCGAGGCCGGCGGGATCGATCTGGGGCTGGACGAGACCCAGGAAGGCGTGGTCGCGCCGGGCGACCCGGCGGCGCTGGCCATCCTTCTGGCCAACCTGGTGAACAACGCCATCCGGCACACGCCTGCGGGCGGGCGGGTGGACGTGGCGGTGGGCAATGCACCGGATGGGGCCTGGATGGAAGTGAGGGACACGGGCGTCGGCATCCCACCGGAGGACAGGGCCCGGGTCTTCGACCGTTTCTACCGTCGTGAAGGCACCGCCAGCCCGGGCAGCGGCCTGGGCCTGGCCATCGTCAGGCAAATCGCCTTGCGCCACGGGGCGCAGGTGAGCCTGGACGACGGGCCGGGCGGCGTGGGGCTGCGGGCCAGGGTGGTGCTGCCCCTAGGGCGTGTTAACAGGCCCTAGCCTGAGGGCTGTTCCTTCTGCTTGCGCGCGGAGATGTCGGCGACGACGGCATCCACGTACTGCTTGCCGTGCTCGGTGAAGGGGCTCAGGCTGACTTCCACCGGGAAGACGCTGCCGTCCCTGCGCCGGCCGAACAACTCGCGCCCGGCACCCATCGGCTTCGCCTCCGGTGCATGGATGTAGCCCTCGCGCAGCTTGCCGTGCCGGGGTTTGGTCGCATCGGGCACCAGGATTTCCACGGGCTGGCCGAGGAGTTCCTCCACGGCGTAGCCGAACATGCGTCCCAGGGCCGGATTGGCCGTCACGATGCGGCCTTCCGTGTCGGCCACCAGCAGGCCGTTGGCATTGGCCTCCACCATCAGGCGGAAGCGCTCGTCCGCCTCGGCCAACTGCTTGGCGGCTTGCGCCTCGGCGTGGGCCTTGGCGGCATCCACTACGGCGCGGGTGCGTCCCACCAGGGCGTAGGCCAACCTGGCGGCAAGGGCCCCGGACACCGCCAGCAACAGCAGGGTGAAGACGGCGATGGACCCCCAGGTCCCGTTGCGGATCAGGTCGAGCTGATTGGCGGGAAAGTGGGAGATGACCAGCCACTCGGGGATCCCCTGGATGTTCTGGCTGTCCTCCACCTTGAGGGGATAGGCCGTACTCCAGGTCCACAGCCCATCGCCGGCATCCACCTGTCCCGAAGGGGTGGCCGTGACGATCTTCCAGGCGTCCGGGTAGTGGGTGGCCATGGTCTCCTTGCGATGGAACATGAAGCCCCAGGCATCCTCCGGGTCTGGGCTGGACAGCCAGTAGCCGTCACGGTTGACCAGCATGGCGTGATCCCGGGATTCGCCGAAACTTTCTCGGAAGGTATCCAGGAGGTGCTGGGCGGCGACATTGAGGATGAGGATGCCCCGCGGCCGTCCGTTCCGGTCCTGGACGGGGGTCGCAAGCCTGAGCATGGGCTTGTAGGGCATGTCCACCTTGCCATGCTCGGCTTCGAGATCTAGGGGGGAGAGGAAGACGTCGCCGGGCTTGAGGGCCATGGTATCCGTGAAATAGTAACTGCTGCCCTCGTCCCGCAACTGATCCCGGGACGCCGGGACGGGATGGCCCCTCACGTTGTTCACGCGGATGCGCTCCCGGCCGGCCTCGTCGATCCAGCGGACCTTGTCATAGTTCGGGTGGTAGGCGATCAGCGTCTCGAAGTCCGCCTGGAGTCTTCGGGCGGCATCCGGTCCCGTCTTGTTCATGGCCCGACGCAGGTCGTCCGTGTTGGCGAGCAGGCGCAGGTGCCGCAGAGGCAATCCCAGCTCGCCATCCAGCCGCCTGACGCCCAGGACGACGTTGTTGATCTCGCTGACCTGAACCAGGTCCATCTCATGCCGGATCCGGTCGTGGCCCACATACCAGGACCCGCCCAGGATCAGCAGCGCGATGGGGGTGAAGATGAGAAAAAACAGGCGGAGCGGGGAATCACCGGGCATTTTGCTATTCATTGCGGTCCGTGCGCGGGGGCTCAAATGTTCTCGAACGCCGAAGGATACACCGAACTCTTCGGTGTCCAGCGCCTCCGGAGGATACGTTTTCAGGCCCCGGCGCCGTAACCCCGGTGTCTCATGTAGGGCAAAGCCCGGCGACGGACGGCACGCAACGCGTCGCCGTCCTCCCGGGGCAGCTCAGCCCGCGGGCCGGGGCATTTCCAGGACCTCGCGCCGGCCATGCCCAGGGGGGTGGTCCCCCGCCTGACCGGGCTGTTCGAGGCGGTCATTTCTTGGTGTTGACATAGCCGAGGCCCATCTGGGGTTCGTCGTTGATGAAGTCCCAGCCTGCGGTCACGGCCCCGTGATTGAACACGTAGCCGGCGCTCACGTCTGCGCCGAACCTGTTCTGGATGTAGGGCATGTAGGACACGCCCACGCCTACCGCGGGGCGGTCTTGTCTTCTCGTGGACAGGATCTTGAAGGACAGGCCCAGTCCCGAGGAGTCGAAGTTGTAGGTCAGGCCCAGGAAGAGGCCGGGAGCGGCGAAGGCCGATGCACTGAGAGTGGTGAACAGGATGGCCAGGAGGGTGCGTTTCATGAGTTGATCTCCTTGTCAGGTTAAGACGTTGCCGTGAATTTCGCGCAGCCAAACCCCATCGCTATTCCCTTCTAGAGGAGGGCGTTGCGTGGATGGCTGCATATTGTTCCGGATACGCTGCCGTACTTATCGCGGCGGAGGAGGAGGATAGGACGGGGGCGGGGGCTCCCCGCCGGCCTGGGTTGCATGCCTTATCGGGGTGATGCTGACGCGCACCCGCAGCGCGTAGCCCGGGTCATCAGGCAGCTCCGTCCTGTATACGCGGCCGCCGTAGCGATAGACGACGCTATAGCCGATGAGCCGTCGCGACCAGTTGTCCACCGAACGGCAATGTTGCTCTTCACGCGTCTGGGGCACCGGGCCGCCGTCCCCTCGGTCTGCCATGTTGTCGCCGACGATGGCCCCGGCGGCGGCGCCGATGGCCGTCGCCGCATCGCGCCCGCTTCCCCGGCCCAGGGTATGTCCCAGCAGGCCGCCGGCGATGCCACCGATGACGGCACCACCATAGTCGTGTCCTGCCGGCGGGCTGGCCTGGGTGGTCACCTGTTCGGTCCAGCATTGCCGCCGAGGCGTGTTGACCTGTTGATAGAGGGGGTTGGAGGAGAGGACGGGTGCCCAATCCGATTGGGTCACCGTATCCGGTGCAGCCTGCGCCAATCCAGCCAGGCAGGACAGCGCCGACACCATGATTATCTGTCGCATGAAATCCTCCCTGAGAGGTGGTCGGTTGCTCAGAGTCGGGCCGGTTCGGGTAAGTTCCGATGGCTCCGAAGGCCGGGAAACGCGCTATTTCCACGCGCTTGAATGCCGTGCGGATGGCGGTTCCGAGCCGGGCATGGGCTGCGGGAGAGGGTCGAAATGACCCCGACGGGAGGGCGGGAACTTTGTCCGGCCGTTTCGGCCTAACTGCGGCAATTCGTTCCTTGCGAGTGCATTCGGCTGAGGCGAGTCCGCGTGATAAGGGGGCATGCATGATCAGACGTTTGGTCTTGGGTATGCTCGCCGCCGTGCTGCTGGCGGCATGTTCTTCAACGCCCAAGGCGCCCGTAGAGGAACTGAAGGGCGGGACGTCAGCCCCGACGTCCACGGCAGGGGCGCAGACCGGCCAGGCCCGGGGCGGCGCCCCTGCCGTGCAAACCACCACAACAGGTATCGCTCAGGGAAAATCCTCCGGCTCTGAGGCCGGTGCTGCCGGTGCCGGCAGCACCGGCCCGGCACCGAACTCCGTCCCGGCGCCGGGGCCGGATCACCCTCCGGCCAAGCGGATCGTCTATTTCGACTTCGACAGTTCGCTGATCCGCGCCGAGTTCGATCCGCTCATCGAGGCGAATGCCGCCTATCTGAGGGCACATCCCGGCGTGAAGGTCACCCTGCAGGGCAACACCGACGAACGCGGCAGCCGGGAATACAACCTGGCCCTGGGACAGCGCCGGGCGGATAGCGTGCTCCAGGCCATGAAGTTGCTGGGTGTACCCGCAGGACGGATGGAGGCGGTGAGCTTCGGTGAGGAAAAACCGGTCGCCCTCGGCCACGACGAGGCTGCCTGGAAGCTGAACCGCCGCACCGTGATCGCCTATCCGAACGAGACGAATGGCCATTGAGCGCGGGCCGCAAATCCGTGGCTGAGAGAAGGGCTCGTAGACAGACTTCTTGTTGTGCGCCTGGCGCCCCGGATGCCGGATAAAAAAGCCCGCGCCGAGACGCGGGCCGACCTGAGGGAGTGCCTGGGGGTCAGCCGACCTTTTTCTTGGCCGGGCTGACTTTCTTGGAATGGTGATGGCTCACTTTGTGGTGGGCCCACTTGTGGTGGCTCCGTTTGTGATGGACCCATTTCTTGTGCCTGTACGTCTTCCTCTTGGCCAGATGGTGGGCTGCCATCTTCTTGCCCTTGACTCCCGCGGCCGGCTTGGACGCGGTCTCGTGGCTGGCCGGTTTGGGCCCGGCGTCAGTGGCGGCATAGGCGCCCGCGCCCAGGGTCGTGGCCAGGGCAAGGCTGCAGGCGATCAACAGCGGCTTGATTTTCATTGCGTGCTCCATAAAGCGGTTTGGGAGGTTGGCGGCCCTGGCCGGGGCGCAGGTCCGTGGTGTGCAATCTAGGGCGGCAGTCTTAAGGTAAACTTAACTATTCCCTGATTGTTCATTTCACTCGGCGGTCTTTAAGCCTCACTTAAGACGCCGGGGCTAGCCTTGCGGCATGGCGGGTTCCTACCCGCGTTTTGCTTTTAGGAGGTGATATGCAACGCACGTATCTGCTTCGCGGTCTGCTGGCCGTCTCCATGCTCGCCGCAGGGATTGCCGGCTACGGCTGGTGGGATACGGTGCATACGGCCCGAGCCAGCGTGGCATCGAGCCCGGTGGCACAGAGCGCGCCCCTCGCCGGCACGATGATGAGCGGCCTGCCGGATTTCAGTGCCATCGTCAGCCGGTACGGCCCCGCCGTGGTCAACGTGTCCACCGTCTCGGACGACCGGAAGTCGGATCAATCCGGCAGCGGTACCGAAGAGAACGACCCCATGTTCAAGTTCTTCCACCACTTCGGCATCCCGCTTCCCGACGGTCATGGCCCCCGCGGACTCAGGCGCGGGCTGGGCTCGGGCTTCATCATCAGCCCGGACGGCCTCATCCTGACCAATGCCCATGTGGTGCAAGGGGCCAGGGACGTGACGGTGAAACTGACCGACCGGCGAGAGTTCCGGGCCAAGGTGGTAGGAATGGACAAGCCCTCGGACGTGGCCGTGCTGCGCATCAAGGCCGAGAACCTGCCCACCGTGGTCATGGGCGACCCCGACCAGGTCCGGGTGGGCGCCTGGGTGCTGGCCATCGGCTCGCCCTTCGGCTTCGACAACAGCGCCACCGCCGGCATCGTCTCGGCCAAGTCCCGCTCCCTGCCGGACGAGGGCTACGTGCCTTTCATCCAGACCGACGTGGCGGTCAACCCAGGCAACTCCGGCGGGCCGCTGTTCGACCTGCGCGGAGAGGTGATCGGGATCAACTCCCAGATCTACACCCGGACGGGCGGTTACGAGGGGCTCTCCTTCGCCATCCCCATCGACGTGGCCCTGAAGGTCAAGGACGAGATCCTGCACAACGGCAAGGTCACCCGGGGCCGCATGGGTGTGGCCATCCAGGACCTCAACCAGTCCCTGGCCGAGTCCTTCGGGCTCAAGAGCCCGGCAGGGGCGCTGGTCAGCTCCGTGGAGCACGACAGCCCGGCGGAAAAGGCGGGCATCAAGCCCGGGGACGTGATCCTGTCGCTGAACGGCGTGAAGGTGGAGTCCTCCCGCGATATGCCTCTGCGGGTGGCCGACCTGAAGCCCGGGTCCAAGGCGGTGCTGGGCATCTGGCGCAACGGCGCGAAGCACAGGCTGACCGTCAAGGTGGGCGAACTACAGCAAAGCACGGCCATGCTGGACGACGAGCCCCCCACCAAGGCGCGACTGGGTCTGGCGGTGCGTCCCCTGAAACCGAGTGAGCGGCTCTGGGCCGGGGTGGGCAATGGACTGCTGGTGATCGATGCGACCGGGCCGGCGGCCCAGGCCGGCATCGAGCCCGGCGACGTGATCCTGGCCGTCAACGGTACGCCGGTGAAGAGCGTCGACCAACTGCGCGCCATGACGGAGCGGGCCGGCAGGCACGTGGCCCTGTTGATCCAGCGGGACGACACCAAGCTCTTCGTGCCGCTCGATCTTGGCTGACCGGGCCTGGACTGCGACGGTTGGGAGGGGTTGCCCTTAGAACAATCCGGCAGGTCGCAGGATGGAACCGGGACGGAAATGAACAGGTCGAAACCCGGAGATTGCGCAGTGGTCGGCCTGACACGGCGGGCATAACCCGACGACCTGTCAGGCGTGGCGGCCCATCCTCCAATCCCACTTCGACCGGGCTCAGGATAGGCATGCCGCGACAGACCCGTCCGAGCCCGTGGCTGTAGCCATGAACCAGAACAGAAACGGTCTGACCTCCCATATCTTGCCCACTGCCGCCAATCTGGTGGGGGCCTGCATCACGGCCATCAGCGTGGTCAAGCTGGTGCATCGAACCGGCTGGGGCAGCTTCATCGACGAACTTTTGGCCTGGACCAGCATGATCTTTCTGCTGAGTGCCGGCCTCTCCTATACGTCCATGCGCTCCCGGGAGCATGCAGATTCTCTGGAGCACTGGGCGGAACGGCTGTTTCTGGTGGGCCTGGCCCTGGTTTTCCTGGCCGCCGCCGGCTTGGCGTACGATATTTCCTGATCGACCGTCAGGGAGAGGACCATGGTGTATCGGACAGCCCCAGGCGCGACGGCATTCCTGTTGCGCTTATCCCCCGGGGCCGAACACCCGGCGGGGTGGCGGACATTCGGCTCGGCGCGGCCCTGATGGACCTGGCCGGCCTTGTCGAATCCTACGGTTACCTGGCTGTGGCCCTGGGCACCTTCCTGGAGGGGGAGTCGGTGCTGCTGCTGGCCGGCTTCGCCGCCCGTCGGGGTTATCTCGACCTGACGGACGTAATCCTGGTGGCCCTGGCGGGCGGCACCCTGGGCGACCAGTTTTTCTTCACCCTGGGACGCCTGGGCGGGCCGCCATTGCTGACCCGCTTCCCTTCCCTTCAGGCGGCGCAGGCGCGTGTGGCACCCCATATCCGCCGCCACCAGTACCTGATCGTGGTCTTCGTGGGCTTGATGTACGGCCTGAGGGTCGCCGGCCCCATCGTCATCGGCATCAGCGGCGTGGACAGGCGGCGCTTCCTGTAGTTGAACCTGCTTGGGGCGGCCATGTGGGCGGCCCTCATCGCCAGCCTGGGCTATCTGTTCGGCGAGCTCATGGAGCATATCCTGGACAACGTGCATCGCTGGGAGGCGGGCGTATTCCTGGGTGTGCTGGGGGTGGCGGCCCTGTGGGGCCTCTATCTGCATCTGCGCCAGCGTCGCTGACGAGCGCGTTGGTCCCCGCGTGGCTCAGGCGCCAAGCGCCGCGACGGTTTCCCGCCAGCCTGCCCGGGCACGTGCGGCCAGACCCTGGGAACCGGGCCCGGCCCTTCCGGCGGACATGACCCGGAGCAGGGCGGATGTCAGGTCATCCTCCACCGTCAGGCAGCCGGGGTCGGATGGCAGCCAGGTGGAGAAATAGGCGGCCTGCTTGCTGCTACTTTCCTCCCGGCCGGCACGGAGGAGGCTCAGGCCGGGCGTGCCGAAGGAATGCGCGACGATGCGCCCGTGCAGGCTGCTGCCGACGAAAACGGCGGCACCTGCCAGCAGGGCGCAGATATCCCAGACATGCAGCGATTTAAAGACATTGGCGCGGCATCCCGGCAGCAGGGGGGCGAGCCGGCGGTAGACCGCCAGGTCGTCGTGCCAGGGGGCGGCGCCGGCCCGGAACAGGACCATGCCCAGCCCCATCGCCCGGCACGTCTGTCCCAGGGAACTGGCCAGGGCGTGCAGTGTGGCGTCGTCTCCGAAATCGGCCGAGCACTGGAGCGCCAGGTAGCCCGTGGGGAAGCGCTCGCGGACCCGCGCCGGCTCGCCCGTCGCACCGTGCCTTCGGATCTCCTCCTCGAACAGCCCGGCGGTGAGCTCGGCCGGGTCCGGGACAAGGGCCGCATTGATGCCGGCCGCCGTAAGGGCGTCTTGTGTCACCCGGTCCCGGACGCTGACCCGGTCCGCCTCCCGGAGCCGCTCCAATGCCTCCTCCCGCATCGCCTCGGGCAACCGGGACAGGTCCGCGCCTCCCACGGCGTGGTAGGCGAAGCGGCGGGGATTGCGGAACAGCCGGCGCGGCGCCAGATAGGCCATCTGCCGGTCTGTGCCCAGGGTGCGCCGCGCCCAGGCCTGGCGTTCGACCGGATCGGCATCGTAGCGG
>JBJKSP010000313.1:0-4757 GCA_046703865.1 Thiobacillaceae bacterium | reverse complement strand
GGCAAGCCCTGCCCTGCGCGGCAGGCTGCGAGGAATTCCCCGTCCTGTACATGGACGGACGCTGGCACCCGGCCTCGGATCACGATTTCTGGGAGCAGCGCGATCCGTGCGATTGGGACAGGATGCTGGGACTCGTGCCCATAGGCAGGCGCCAGGACGCGACCCAGGCGGCGAAGCGAGCTGCCGGTGCCCAAGAGGTGTGGGGCCGCCGCCCGTTAGACGATCGGTTGCGAGTGCTCAAGGCATGGCATGCCGCCCTTGAGCGCAGACGGCCCCAATTCGTGGACCTGCTGATCCGGGAAGTGGGCAAGCCTCGACGCGACGCAGAAGCGGAGTACGACTATGCCTTTGGTCTGCTAAACGAGACCGTCGAGAGGGCCGGGCAGGAAGCAAAGGTTGCTTTCCCAGGTGGAGCGGCGGTCCGCTACAGGCCGCGTGGCGTGGTCGCGGTGGTGACGCCCTGGAACAATCCCCTGGCCTTGCCCGTGGGCAAGCTCGCCCCGGCACTCGCATACGGCAATGCGGTGGTATGGAAGCCCGCTCTCCAGTCACCGGCCCTGGTCCGGTTGCTGGTCGCAGCGCTGGCGGAAGCCGGCCTGCCGGACAATTGCTTGAACGTGGTGATGGGCGATGCGGAAACGGCTCAGTTCCTGTTGCACAGCCCCGCGGTGACGGCCGTGTCGTTTACCGGCTCCGAGGCGGCAGGCAGCCAGATCTCCGCCGTGTGCGGTCAAAGGGGCATTGCCCTGCAGGCGGAACTGGGGGGAAACAACCCTGCCGTGGTCAGCGCCAGGTGCGACGTCGAGGGAGCCGCCCGGGCACTGGCTATGGCCGCATTCAGCTTCTCGGGACAGCGGTGTACCGCACCCCGCCGACTGGTCGTCCAGGAGGACATCCATGCACGCTTTTGCGGCGCATTGGTCGACGCCGTGCGCGATCTGATCCTCGGTGACCCCGGCAGCGCCGATACCCGGTTGGGTCCGCTGATCTCCCGGCAGCACCAGGCACGGATGGGGGCGCTGGTCGAGAAGGGGTTGAGTGAGGGGGGAAGACTGCTCACTGGCGGGGGCATCCCATCAACCCTGAAGCGGGGCTGCTGGTTCGAACCCACGGCCTTCGACAGACTGACGGAGACCTCGCCTCTGGTACAGGAAGAGGCCTTCGGGCCGCTGCTGGTAATTCAGGAAGCGCGCGATTTCGGGCATGCAATCGCGCTGTGCAATCATGTGCGGCAAGGCTTGCGCGCCATCCTTTATTCATCCGACCCGTCTGAACAGCAGCGCTTCGTGGACGAGGTCCACGCCGGCGTGGTCCATATCAACGAAGCTGCGAGCAGAATTGCGCCCGACATGCCATTCCTCGGCTGGAAGTCGTCAGGCATGGGATTGCCGGAACACGGCCGCTGGGACCGTGACTTCTACACCCTGACCCAGACGGTCTACCGGCACCGACGTTGACCGGACCGGCCACCTGGCCGTGGGCACCCAGGGGCGTGGGCACCGATGGCTAGCTGCCGCCTACCGCAGTTCTTTGGCCGGGCGCTTGCTGCAACTGTTGGAATTCTTCGAACTGGGTGGACGACAAGGGTTTGGAATACAGATAACCCTGCAGAACGTCGCAGCCTTCGTCCCTCAGGATGGCCTGCTCTTCCTCCGTTTCCACCCCTTCGGCCACCACGGTCATGTCCAGGGCGTGGCCCATCAGGATGATGGCCCGGCAGATGGACCGATAGGAGGCCTGGTGGGCGACGTGCATGACGAAGGAACGGTCGATCTTGAGCACGTCGGCCGACAGGCGGCTCAAATAGGACAGGGAGGAATAGCCGGTGCCGAAGTCGTCGATGGCAATTTTGAAGCCCAGGCGCTGCAAGTCCTTGAGTTTTTGGGAGACAGACTGCAAATCGTGGATGAAACTGCTCTCGGTGATTTCCAGTTCCACCCGCTCGAAGGGTACGCCGTATCGGCCCACCAGCGCCGTGATGCGGTCGACCAGGCCGGCCTGCTTCAATTCCCGGGCCGAGATGTTGACTGCCACAAGCGGCGGGGCGATGCCCCGGTCCATCCAGTCGCGCAACTGCTCGCAGGTCTTCTCTATCACCCGCGTGCTGATGGCCTCCACCAAACCGGATTGCTCGGCGTAGCCGATGAACGCCCCGGGCGCCACCACGCCGCGTTGAGGATGCTGCCAGCGGACCAGCGCTTCCGCGCCGGCCAGTGTGGACCTCTGCATGTGCCGTTGAGGCTGCCAGTAGACCACGAACTCGTCCCGGTCCAGGGCGCTGCGCAGCTCATTGTCCAGTTGCAGCCGGGCCAGCACGTCTTCGTTCATGTCCTCCTCGAAGTACATGTACTGGCTCCGGCCGTGCTCCTTCGCCTGGTACATGGCCGTGTCGGCGTTGCGGATCAGGGTCTCGCTGGTACTGCTGTCCTGGGGACAGAAGGCGATCCCGATGCTGGCGCCGACGTGATATTCGTGACCATGGATGGTAAAGGGCTTGGCCAATTCTTCCCGGATGTGGCCGGCCACGATGCCGGCGTGGATCTTTTGGTCCAGACGCGGCAGGGCCACGGTAAATTCGTCGCCGCCCAACCGGGCGATGAGGCTGTCGCCACGCACCACCTTCTGTAGACGGTAGGCCACCTCCTTGAGCAGCAGGTCGCCTGCACTGTGACCGCGGCTGTCATTGACGATCTTGAAACGGTCGAGGTCGATGAACAACAGGGCCAGGGTTTCGCCCTGCCGGATGGCACTGCGGGTCTCCCTATCCAGCCAGTCCAGGAACATCAACCGGTTCGGCAGGCCGGTCAGGCTGTCGTAGTGGGCCTGTCGATAGAGTTCTTCCTCCCGGGCCAGCGCCGACAGGGCCACGCCGATGCGTCCGGCGATCTCCCTGACATGGCCCAGCCTATCCTCGGTGATGCGCTCTCCCGTTGCGAACCCGAGGCCCAGTATGGCCACCAGCTCATTCTTCCAGTACACCGGCAGATAGAACACATGGGGTTCGTCCGGCCAGTCCGGCAGCAGCGCCTGCCCCCCGTAGGTGGCGCGGTGTACGCGCAGCCCCGAGTCGGCGTTGCCGATGAAGGCCAGCGCCTCCGAACCGGATGCGATGCGTTCCACCGTCAGGTCCTTGCCGCGCAGGCAGTGCAAATGGGCCTTGTCCCTCAGGTTGCGGTCCAGGGCGGCAACGCAAAGGGTGTCCGCCGGCGCCACCTCCCGCAATCCCTGCAAAACGGTCTCCAGGATGCGTTCCAGGTTGAGTTCGGAAAGGATCATCCGGTCGATCCGCCCCTGGGCGTCCAGGACCTGAAACTGGGTCTGGATCTCTTCGGCCATCGCGTTGAAGCCCCGGGTGAGTTCGGTGAACTCATCCCGGCGCGGCGGTATGGGCAGGGGCGAGAAATCCCGCCGGGCCAGACGCCGGGTGCCCCCGATCAAAGATTCCAGCGGCACCAGGGTGCGGCGGATCTGGACCACGCTGAGCAACGCCACCAACAATACGGACAGCAGCGCCACGCCGATGAAGATCCGGTTCATGGACTGGAGGCTGGACTGCAATTCCGGCCGAGGACGCAGCCCCACGACACGCCATTCCCGCGCGGCGAACCTGCCGCCCAGGAACAGCGGGAAGGCATCGGTCAGCAGGCCGTTGTCCTGCCGTGGTTGGGCATCGCCGGCCATGAGGCGCTCATAGGCCGGGTCGGTGCAATGCAGGAGGGCCCCTCCTTGGTTGTATATGCAGAAGTCGGTCAGGTAGGGCAGGCTTACCCGGGAACCCCAGAGGTATTCCGGCCGCAGAACGGCGGCCATGTAGGCGTCCCGCCCGCGCCCGCTGCCTTCCGGGTGCACCACCATCACTTCGGGCTTGTTGCGATTCGAAAATATGAATGTCAGCAAGGGCTGCTCCTGGGCCAAACGGGCCCATTGCCCGGGCATCAGTTTCAGCGTCGCGGCATACGAGCCGTACAACTGCCGTTGGCCGGCCCTGGATCCCATCATCAGGGAGGCATAGCGAGGCGAAGGGGTCGAGCTCAGCCATCCCGAAACTGTAATTACATTTCTGGAGCCGGACAGCAACGCCAGTTCCTCATCCGCCAGCAACAGCCGCTCGTAGACGGACATGGCGTAGGCCTTCGCCGCCTGGTGCAATTCCCGGTGCATGCGTTGGATCAGGTCCCGGTTCATCTCCCTCAGGCTGAGGCCCAGCAACAGCGAAATGGGTACAACTGCGGAGAGCACGAACAGGAGGAAGATGCGCCGGGCCACCCGGCTGCGCAGAAAACTGGCCTCGACGCGCATCAGTAGTCGGATGCCAGGCCCACGAAACCGCCGTTGTTGGCGCGCACGATGTCGTCCCGGCTCGCACTGCTGGTCAGGGGAGACTGGCTCCGGCCGTCCGCGCCCTTGCTGTAAAGGTCGTAGTCCGTGTTCAGCGGCACGAGGTTCTTGTCTTTGCGCACCTGGCCGGCGATGGTCGAGCCGCCGTTGGCAATGTTCAAGTACTGGTAGGGATGTCCCCAGGGGTCCCGCATGGTATCCAGGCCCACTGCGGAGAGATCGGTGGGAAATTTGCCGTTGACGGTGCGGTAGCGCTCAATGGCGTTTTCGATGGTAACGATGTCGCTCTCGGCCTGGGCGTCGTGGGCCTTTTCCATGTACTGCGTATAGGCGGGGTAGGCGATCAGAATCTGTGTCATCAGTATCCCTATGGCGAGGAGCAGTTCGACCAGGGTAAAGGCGCGGCAGCGCCTACACGC
>JBJKSP010000312.1:0-15939 GCA_046703865.1 Thiobacillaceae bacterium | reverse complement strand
CACATGCTGCTTTTTCGGGAGTTTGCCTTCGTCTATTCGGATACCGGGGACAACCGTTTGCCCGGACGCATCTACGTACTGGGGGATCAGGTCCAGGGCGTGCATCTGGTCGTACCCAAGTATCCGTAGCGGTCCTGGTCGGTACTATGCAGAGCGATATAAGAAGTTCGGCCTCTTTGGCAGCAGGGCTTCGTCTGTCAATCCGGGATAAAGGTCGGCGATATTGACAGCGGTCTTGGGACCTCGCTATATTCAGTCCACTATTTAGATTGATTCTAAATATACCCGTAAGCCTGGCACGGGAATTTGCCGGGCAGCGTATAAAAGGAGAGTGACATGCAACTGAAAGGCTCGAAGACGGAAGACAACCTGAAGGCCGCTTTCGCCGGCGAATCCCAGGCCAATCGCCGCTATCTCTATTTTGCCGCCAAGGCCGACGTGGAAGGCTACAACGATGTGGCCGCCCTGTTCCGTTCCACCGCCGAGGGTGAAACCGGACATGCCCACGGCCACCTGGAGTATCTGGAGGCCTGCGGCGACCCCGCCACCGGGCTGCCCTTCGGTGCCACCACGGACAACCTCAAGACGGCCGTGGCAGGGGAGACCCACGAGTACACCGACATGTACCCGGGGATGGCGAAGGCCGCCCGCGAGGAAGGTTTCGACGAGATCGCCGATTGGTTCGAAACCCTGGCCAAGGCGGAGCGTTCCCACGCCAACCGCTACCAGAAGGCCCTCAACGAGATGGCCTGACGGAAGTTCCGGCCGCCCGCGGCGGCCGGTTGAAGACCTGTCCACCATGAATACACAACAGGAAAGGCGTCATGGCCACCCCCACCCGCGAAGGCAATCTCGAAGCGCCCATCCGCCATCCCCTCGACTGGCAGAACCCGGACTTCTACGACGAGGGGTCCCTGATCAAGGAGATGGAACGGGTCTTCGACATCTGCCACGGGTGCCGGCGATGCGTCAGCCTGTGCCAGTCTTTCCCTACCCTGTTCGACTTGGTGGACGAATCCGAGTCCATGGAGGTGGACGGCGTCAAAAAGGAGGATTACTGGAAGGTCGTGGAACACTGTTATCTCTGCGACCTGTGCTACATGACCAAGTGTCCCTACGTGCCGCCCCACGAATGGAACCTGGATTTTCCCCACCTGATGCTGAGGGCCAAGGCGTTTCACTTCCGTAACCGCGCAACCAGGCTGCGCGACAAGATCCTCACCAGCACCGATGCGGTGGGCAGCTTCGCGGGCATTCCTGTCGTCGCCCAGACCGTGAACGCGGTCAACAAGGTTGGTGCCGCGCGCAAGGCCCTGGAGGCAGTGGCGGGCATTCACCACGAGGCCTGGCTGCCGGAATTTTCCAGCAGGCCCTTGAGGAGCCGGCTGCGTAAACTGCCCGCCGATACCCCGGCGGAAGCCGCCGGCAGGACCAAGGGCAAGGTGGCCCTGTTCGCCACCTGCTACATGAACCGCAACGAGCCCGGTCCGGGCGAGGACTTGGCGGCCGTGTTCGAGCACAACGGGATTCCCGTCACCCTGGCCGAGAAGGAGCGCTGCTGCGGTATGCCCAAGCTGGAGCTGGGTGACCTGGAAGCGGTACGCATGGCCAAGGAAGCAAACATTCCCGTCTTGGCTAAATTGGTGGACCAAGGCTGGGACCTCACCGCATTGATCCCTTCCTGCGTGCTAATGTTCAGGCAGGAACTCCCACTCATGTTTCCCGACGACCCGGAGGTGAAGAAGGTGAAGGATGCCTTCTACGACCCCTTCGAGTACCTGATGCTGCGGCACAGGGAAGGTAGGCTGAAGACCGATTTCAAGACCGGCCTGGGCAAGGTGGCCTATCACGCTGCCTGCCACCAGCGAGTGCAGAACATCGGTCCGAAGACCAAGGAGGCCCTTTCGCTGGTGCCGGACACCGAGGTGGAGGTCATTGAGCGTTGTTCCGGTCACGACGGCACGTATGCAGTGAAGAAGGAGTTCCACCAGTTCGCGATGAAGATCGTCAGGCCGGTGGTGGGCCGGGTCAATCAGGCCAAGCCCGACCATTACGGCAGCGACTGCGCTATGGCCGGACACCACATCGGCCATGCGCGGGGGGACGGAACACAACCTGAGCATCCCATGACCCTGCTCAGGAAGGCCTATGGCCTCTGAGACCGGATAGAAGGAGCAAACCATGTCAGCCTATCAGGAATCCGTCGAACAACTCAGCAAAGAAGCCCGCGACATGCACCGCGCCATCGCCTCCCTGGTGGAGGAGTTGGAGGCGGTGGACTGGTACAACCAGCGCGTGGATGTGTGCACCGATCCAGAGCTCAAGGCCATCCTGGCCCACAACCGGGACGAGGAGAAGGAACATGCCGCCATGGTCCTGGAATGGATCCGGCGCAAGGATCCCAGGTTCGACCACGAGTTGCGGGACTACCTGTTCACCGACAAGCCCATCGCCCACGAATAGCCCCCACGAGTGCCCAACCAGACCGCGAGAACCGACCATGAGCCAACTGACCCGTGAAGACCTTTACAGCCTGGAGGAATATGCCCGCATCCGCCAGGACTTCCGCGCCAGGGTGATCGAGCACAAAAAGAACCGCCGTCTGGCGCTGGGCGAGCATGCCGCACTTTATTTCGAGGATGCCCTCACCATGCAATACCAGATCCAGGAGATGCTGCGCATCGAGCGCATCTTCGAGGCGGAGGGCATCCAGGAGGAACTGGATGTCTACAACCCCCTGATCCCGGACGGGAGCAACTGGAAGGCGACCTTCATGGTGGAGTATGGGGACGAAGATGAACGCCGCGAGGCCCTGGCCCGCATGGTGGGCATCGAGGACAGGGTCTGGATGCAGGTGGAGGGTTTCGAGCGGGTGTATCCGGTGGCCAACGAGGACTTGGAACGCAGCACGCCTGACAAGACCGCCTCCGTGCATTTCATGCGCTTCGAGCTGACGCCGGAGATGGCGAAATCGGTGAAGGCAGGCACTGCCATCCGTGCGGGCATCGACCATCCCGAATACCGGGTGGAAGCGGAAATCCCCCAGGCGGTGCAGGATTCCCTTGCCGACGACCTGAGTTGACCGTTTTCCCTGCCTGCCACAGGGGCTAAACTACGAAACTTTGGCAACGCTGGAGGGAGCATGATGCTCAGGGATATCCTCCTCAGACAACTCAAGGACAGGCTGCACGACATGCCTGTGAAAGTGCAGCTTTGGAGTGGTGAGATCGTGGAAAGCCCGAAGGCGAGGGTCCAGGTTGCCGTGCATACGCCCAAGGCCCTGAAGGCATTCGCCAACCCCACCATGGGCGGCATTGCGCGCGCCTACGTGGAAGGATGGATCGATTTCAAGGGCGATGCCCAGGATATCATCGCCCTGGGCCAGGCTCTGTGCCGGGCCGATTCATGCCCTGAGGGCCGAGGCAGCACGGACTGGCGCTGGTGGCGTCATACCCGCAGCCGGGACAGGCGCAACATCTCCTACCATTATGACGTTTCCAACGATTTCTACGGCCTTTGGCTGGATCGGAACCGGATCTACTCCTGCGCCTATTTCGAGCTGCCCGAAGACGACTTGGACACCGCCCAGGAAAAGAAGCTGGATCTTATTTGCCGAAAGCTGATGCTAAAGCCCGGCGAGCGCCTTCTGGACATCGGCTGCGGCTGGGGAGGACTGATCCTGAGGGCGGCCGAGCGATTCGGCGTTCAGGCCCTGGGCATCACCCTCTCGGAGCAGCAGCGCGATTACGCCATGGAGGAGGTCCGTCGGCGCGGGTTGGAGGAGACGGTGGAGGTGCGCCTGCTGGACTACCGGGACGTGCCGGAGGACAGGCCCTACGACAAGATCGCCAGCATCGGCATGTTCGAACACGTGGGCCGGAACAATCTGGATGCCTATTTCGCGAAGATCTACCGCCTGCTCAGGCCCGGGGGGCTGGTCATGAACCACGGCATCACTTCGGTGTCCCTGGACACCCACGGCTTGGGCAGCGGGATCTCGGAGTTCGTCGACCAATACGTCTTTCCCGGCGGAGAACTGACCCATGTCTCCACCGTCCTGAAGTTCATGGCAGCTTCCGGATTGGAACCTCTGGACGTGGAGAACCTGCGCCCACACTACGGGCGGACGCTGTGGAACTGGGTGGGCCGTTTGGAAGCCAGGCAGTCGGAGGCGGTCCGCCTCATCGGGGAGAAGATGTACCGGATCTGGCGTATCTATATGGCCGGTTCCGCCTTTGCCTTCGACCACAACTGGCTGGAGCTGTTCCAGATCCTGGGCGGCAGGCCTTCGGCCGACGGGGGCCAGGAGTACCCGTTCAACCGCCGTCACGTGTATCTGCCGCAGGCATAGGGTGTGAAAGGGGTGCCGTCTGGGGATATCATCCGCTCGTTCCCGCTACGCCGCGTTGCCATGCGATTATTCCTGTTCGCCGTTGCCATGCTCACCGTCACCGGAGCCCTGGCCGCATGGGGTGGATTCGATTCCGATTTCGATACCCAGGCCAAGCCCTGGCACGAGATTCAGGCCCGCCTGCCACCTTTCCCGAAGATGGACCGGCTGCTGCCTTTCCAGGTCAGCCCGGCGACCCGCAACCGCTATTTCATCGACCCGGCCTCCGTGTCCGTCGGCGAAGACGGGGTGGTGCGCTACACCGTCGTGATCCAGGCCGCCGGGGGTGCAGAGAACGTCAGCTTCGAAGGGATGCGCTGCAAGACTGGAGAGGGCAAGCTCTACGCCTTCGGCCATACCGACGGCCAGTGGTCGCGCAACCGCTATGCACGATGGGAGCCCATCCCGATGCGCCAGGCCACCAGCTACCAGCGGGTATTGTTCAAACACTATTTCTGCGCCTTGGAAGGACGCCACGACCTTCAGGGACTCCTGGACAACCTCAAACAAGGCGGCCAATACGGGGAATGAGTCGGTTGTGGGGCCTTTGGGGCCTGCTGCTTGCGCTCTACCTCTGCCCTGCCTGGCCCGCCCAGCGCATCGTTTCCCTGGCGCCGCACCTCACAGAAATGCTCTTTGCGGCCGGGGCCGGCAGCCGGGTGGTGGCGACGGTGAAGGGCAGCGACTATCCAACCCAAGCAAGACGACTGCCCAGGGTGGGCGACGCGTCCAGCGTGGACTTCGAGCGCATCGTCGCGCTGAAGCCCGACTTGGTGCTGGCCTGGGCCGGCGGCACGCCGGTCCGCATCGTTGCAAAATTGAAGGCGCTGGGGCTGAGAGTGGAGGAAAGCCGGGTCACCGGGTTAGGTGGCGTGCCGGACGAACTTGAGCGCATCGGGCGGCTGGCGGGAACACCAGTGCCCGCGGTTCGGGCGGCGGCGAAGCTGAGGCGGCGGATCGCCGACCTCGCGCGAAGGTATGCCGGTCGCAGGCCCGTACGCGTGTTCTACCAGGTTTGGGACCACCCCCTTTACACCGTGGGCGGGCAACATTTCATCAGCGATGTCCTGGCACGCTGCGGGGCTGTGAACATCTACGCAGACCTGCGCGAACCGGCCGGGGTGGTGGGCCGGGAGACCGTGCTCGTCCGCGATCCCCAGGCCATCGTCGCAGGTGCTGACGCCCGCACTGCGGCGCGGTGGTTTGCGGAATGGTCCCGCTACGGGAGTCTCACTGCGGTGCGGCTGGGGCATATGGGTGCCGTCCCGCCGGACCTCCTTGAAGAGCCCGGTCCCCGCCTGGTGTATGGGGCGGAGCGGCTGTGCGCCTTGTTGGACGGCTGGCGCTAGAGGGGAAAGAAGCGTCTGCCCTGGGGCGTGTCCAGGGCCCGGATGGGATGGCGGTAGAGGGCGAGCAGACGTCGCTCGTCCAGCATCTCGCCGGCAGGACCGGACTCCGTCCTGCCGTCGCCGTGCAGCAGCAGGAGGTGGGTACAGTAGCGCGCGGCCAGGTTGAGGTCGTGCAGGCTCATGATGACGGCGCCCTGGCGCTGTCCGGCCTGACCCATGACCTCGTCCATGAGGGCCGCTTGATGGTGCAGGTCCAGGTGGTTGTGGGGCTCGTCCAGCAGAAAGATGCGGGGCTGTTGGGCCAGCACCGCGGCAAAGGCAGTACGCCGACGCTCGCCTCCCGACAGGGTGGTGGTCATGCGCTCCGGCATGCCGGCAAGTTCGGCCGCTTTCAGGGCGGTGTCCACCGCTTCCAGGTCTTCCGGCCCCGCCATGCCGGACCAGCCCAGGTGGGGATAGCGCCCGGACAGGACGGTGTCGCGGACGGTGGAAGGAAACTCCTCGTGGCTGTCCTGGGACAGATAGGCCCGCAAACGGGCGGCCGAGCGCCGGGGGCGCCGGTCATAGGTCTGATCCAACAGCTTTACCTTACCCCTTGCTGGATGAGCCAGGCCGGCCAGGATCAGAAGCAGGGTGCTTTTGCCGCTGCCGTTGACCCCCAGCAGACCCCAGACCTCGCCCGGATCGACGCACAGGTCCAGGTCCTCTATCAGGGTACGGCCCCCCATGCACACGGTCAGTCCTTCGGCCTGCAGCAGGTGGGCGCTCATGGCCGGTGATAGAGCAGATACAGGAAATAGGGCGCCCCGATGAGGGCGGTCACGGCCCCGGTGGGCAGCTGCATGGGGGCCAGGGCCAGCCTGGCCACCAGGTCGGCCAGGACCACCAGGAGGGCGCCGCACAGGGCCGCCGCGGGCAGGACCCACCGATGGTTGGTCCCCATCACCCGGCGCGCGATGTGGGGGGCGGCCAGGCCGATGAAGCCCAGGGTTCCGGCGGTGGCCACGGCGAGGCCGGTGGCGGCGCAGGCCGCCAGGAACAGCAGGGTCTGCAGGCGAGGTACCTCCACACCCAGGCTGGCGGCGACGGTCTCTCCCCGGCCCAGGACGTCGACGGACCTGGCCTGGGGCAAGACCAGCATGAACAACAAGACGATGCCTAACAAGGCCGGTACGGGCGAGGCGGCGGCGGACAGGTCGCCCATGTGCCAGTAGACCATGCCAGGCAGGGCGCCTGGGGGGGCCAGGGCCAGGAGCAGGGCCGTGAGTGCCCCCCACACGCTGGCCAGCATGACGCCGGTGAGCAGCAGCTTCCCGTCCCGGCTGCCCCCACGGCGTGCGAGCCCGAAGACCAGGGCGCTGGAGAACGTGGCGCCCAGCATGGCCGCCAAGGGGGTGAACGCGGCGCCGAGGCCCAGCAACAGGGCCGACAGGCTGGCGACGGCGGCCCCGCCGGCCACTCCCAGCACATAGGGGTCGGCCAGGGGGTTGCGCGTGAGCACCTGGTTGAGGCTCCCCGCCAGGGCCAGCAGGGCGCCTGCCGCAGCCGCTGCGGCCACCCGGGGCAGGCGCAGGTCAAGCACCAGGGTGCGCGCAGTGGTGTCCGGGTGGCCCGTCAGCCATTGCCAGAAATAGTTGTGGGAGCCATTGCCGACCATGTCCGCACTGCCCGTGGCCAGGCCCGCGACGACGGCGAGACCGACGAGCGCGGCGAGCAGGGCCAGGCGGGACAATCGTGCATTCGGAATCATGTCAGAAGCGATACTCCGCCCCCAGGGAGAAGTTGCGCCCCGGCGCCGGGTAGGCGTTGAAGTTGTCGCTGGTCGTGCTGGCCACGCCGTAGCTGAAGTACTTCTTGTTGAGCAGGTTGCGTACCGCCGCGGTCAGGTGCCAGGCACCTGCGTCATGGGTGTACTTGACGTCCACGACGGTGTACCCGGGCATGCGTTCGAAGAAGGTGTTGGCCTGGTCGTTGTCGAAGCGCTGGCTGCCGGTGTGGCGGGCCACCGCAGTGATGCGGTCGACGGCGGAAGGGTGCCAGTCCAGGCCCAGGGAGAACATGTGCATGGGTACCAGGGGGACGTCGTTGCCGCTCACATCCACGCCACCGTAGACGCCCTGCCGGAACTTCGCCGCCGACCAGGTATAGGCGGCGTGGACGGAGAGAGTCGGAGTGACGGTGTGCCGTGCCTCCAGTTCCAGACCGTAGCGGCGCGTGGGGGAAAGGTTCATGTTGGCGTAGGTGAGGGCGTTGTAGTGGATCTCGTCGCGCAGGTCCATGAGATAGACCGCGGCCCGCCAGCGGGTGGCGCCCCGCTTCCGGGCGAACCCGATCTCCTTGTCCAGGGAGGTCTGAGGCTTTAGCAGGGTGACGGCAGGATCGAACAGGGGGCCCCCGTACTGGCTGTAGATCTCGTCCACAGTGGGGATGCGGAAGCTGCGCCCGATACGGGCGTAGAAACTGGCGCCGTCCCAGACGTCATGAGTCCACTCCAGGTCCCATGCACTGAGGGTATGTTCCGTCCCACCATTGGCGTAGGGTGCATTGCTCACGGCATCGTGGGCGGAATACTCGCTTCGCTGGATGCGGGCGCCGAGAATGAGGGAGGAGTGGGGGTCCAGCCGTGCCTCGTCCCGGACATAGGCCGCGCGGTTTCTCTGGGTCGCTGAGATGTCCGCCGCCAGGGTGGTGGCCGAGCCGTTGCCGGGCAGCGTTTCGGGCCCGGTATACCGGTGCGAACCGTAATCCCAGTCGTCCCAGTCCAGGCCGATCACCAACTCGTGCTCCAAACCGAACAGGCGATGCCTCAGGCGCAGGCGCGGCGACAGGCTCAGCAACTGGTTTTCCGTCCGGATGTAGGCCTTGGCGTCGAAGCCGTCCAGGCTGTAATCGTCGTACAGGGCGTTGCGGCGGTTTTTCCGCCAGCCCAGGTCCACCTTCAGGTCAGCCGCCCCGGCCCGGCCTGCCCAGGCCAGTACGGCCCGGGTTCCGTTCAGGGTACTGAAGTCCCTCGGCGTATCGGTGCCGCGCCGGTCCGTGATGAGCTGGGTGCGGCTGCGCGGGCCCGGCAGGCCCAGATCCTCATCCTCCCCTCCCAGCCTGAGGGTGACGGCCCCGTTACGCAGGGGCATGCGGAAGGCCCAGTCCAGGTTCTTCAGGCGGATACGGTTGTTTGCACGGTAATTGTCGCTATCCAGACCGGAGGCGCTGAGGTTGTAGGCCAGGGCCTTCCCGGGATGATCCAGAAACAGATGGCCCCCGCGGCTGTTGTAGCTGCCCGCCTGGACGCCAGCACGCCCCTGCCTGATCGTCCCGGGTGCCTTGGTGATGATGTTGATCACCCCGCCGGTGGCGCCGCCGCCGTAGAGCACGGCGCCGCTGCCGCGCTGGATCTCGATGCGCTGGATCGAGTCCTTGGGGATGGAGGACCAGGGGATATCGGTCAGCTCGATCTCGTTCAAGGGTTGGCCGTCGAGCAACACCAGGGTGTTCTGGTTGCCGGATGCGCCGAAGCCGCGCAGGTCGATCGAGTCGTCCGGGCTGCCGTCGGCGTTGCGGATATGGACCCCGGCCTCCTCGGCAAGCAGTTCCGGCAGGGTCGAGGCGGGGGAGGCGGCGATCTGTGCGGCGCCGATGACCGTGATGCCGGGCGTTGCAGGCTGAGGGAAGCGTGTGGCCGTGACCACCACGTCGTTCAGGATATAGTCCGGGCCCGCCTCCGCCCGGAAGGACAGGCCCAAGAGGAGTCCTATGACCACGGTCGGGAAGATCTTGTGCATGGCATGCCTTTCCCGCAAGCCCGCCGCTTGCGCACCAAGTCAGGGAAAGAAGCCGTGGGGGAGAGGGCCGAAGCGGCCGGTCTACCGCCCCGCGCGGCTTCCGTCGAGCACTTCCTGGCCGGTATCCGGGCTTGCGCATGAGGCGGGACCGCCTTCCCAGGCCTTAGCCCAGTGGCTGGAGGGGTCCGCCTTCGGGAGCTTGACGACACTCCCGTACGCTTACCGTTGCGGGGGCAGCACAGGCCTTGCACCTGTTTCCCGTTCAACCCGTGGGCCGGTCGGCCCGTGGGCACCTGAAGCGGGCACTATTCTAAGCGTTGCGGGTAGGCGATGGAAACAGATGAACGTCCGGGTCCCGGCCCGGCGTGCAAATCCGTCGAGCAAGGAACCTATAGTTGACAAAATAACTCAAGAATATTAACCTTGCTTCCAGGTCGGAATCAGACCGGAATATTTACGAATCATCGGTGAAGAGAGGAAGGAACAACATGGAACTCGAAATCAATGGCACACAGATCGAGACCGATCCGGAAGGCTATCTGGTCAATCTGGAGGACTGGTCTCCGGAAGTCGCAGAACACCTGGCGCAACAGGACAAGCTCGCCCTGTCGGAAAACCACTGGAAGATCATCAACTACATGCGCGACTACTTCGGTGAAAACGGTACCGCACCCAACCTGAGGATGCTACAGAAGGCCCTGAAGGAAGAGTTCGGTGACGAATGGGGCGACAAGAAGTTCCTGTTCGACCTGTTTCCATATGGGCCTGCCAAACAGGCAGGGCGCTATGCGGGCACGCCGAAACCCACCGGCTGCGTCTAGCAGTCTTTGGCGCTGAATACCCCGGATATGCGGGCATAAAAAATCGACCCGCAGAGACGGGTCGATTTGCAGAAGATTCGCGCCGCTCAGTGTGCGGTGCCGAAGGAGCGGTCCACGCTGCCGGGCGGCGTGGGTAGACCGGCCAGGCGGCTGCCCTGGGTGACAGGTCCGCCAGGGAACAGCCTGTACAGATACTTGCGTCCGCCCTGGTCTATGTAGGCGTCTTCCAGGCTTTTCAGCAGGATGCGTGCATTGCGGGCCGGGCCGCAGTCCATGTAGTGGTCCCGCAGGTAACAGAGCACATC
This sequence comes from Thiobacillaceae bacterium, assembly GCA_046703865.1. Classification (GTDB taxonomy): domain Bacteria; phylum Pseudomonadota; class Gammaproteobacteria; order Burkholderiales; family Thiobacillaceae; genus JBJKSP01. Next base: position 5,295 of record JBJKSP010000312.1, on the reverse strand, counting down.
CATGTGTTCGTCCGTCAGGTCCAATCCTTCCCGTCGGGCCGTCTCCCGGGCCATGTCCTCGGTCCAGAGGTCCAGCCCCTGCAGAAAGGCTTCGGCCTCGCAAGGGGCCATGTCTTCGGCTTGTACCAGCTTGGTGATGTCCTGCATCGCTGTCTCCTATAGGTTGCCGCCAACGGCCCTGCCGTGGCTCTTCTGTGTCTAGCATCGGAGCGCGGGATTGCAAGTTAACCGGTTGATTATAAAGATATAATTATCCTTATATCTCTCGTGCGACCCGCAGGCCCAGGTTGGTGTCCAGTTCATCCTCAAGGCGGGCCTTTCGTGCGGCGGAACGGGCATCCCCGAGGCCGTCGAACCAGGAGCCTCCCTTGGTCACGATCCACTTCAGCCTGCGTCTGTGTCCGGCATGGGCTTGATGGATGCGGTCAAACGATCCCGTCCAAGGGTCCGCGGTGAATTCCCATACGTTGCCGTGGACCTCGGACAAGCCCCAGACGTTGGCCGGGTAGCTGCCCACCTCGCAGGTACGGCTCAGGGGGATGCAAAACGGGAGCAGTCGCCGCCAGCCCGACTTGGCCGCGCTGGTCATGAGGGCGCCGATGTTGGCCACGCCGCAGTTGAGCCGCTCACCGAAACAGTATGCGGTCAGGCTGCCGGCCCGGGCCGCGTATTCCCACTCGGTTTCCGTCGGAAGGCGGTAACGCCGGCCGGATTCGGCACTGAGCCAGTCGAGATACGAGCTTGCGTGCTCGCTATTGATGTTGGTCACCGGTTGGCGACCCAAGGTACGCAGGAGATGGTCCCCCCAGACGAAGCCCGTCGCTTGCGCGAAGCGCTCGAATTCATCGGCCGTAACGGTATACCTTCCGATGGCGTATGCCGTCTCCATGACGGCCTGCTGTTGGCTCAGTTCCCCGGCGCGCCGCTGTTCTTCGGGCGCGCCCATGGTGAAGATGCCCGGTGGGATGACCGCCATCTCGGGGCCTAGCCCACCACTGGCCAGGGGGTCGGCGAAATAGGCCTCCAGGCCGTGGGCAATGGCGGCCTCCTGCTGCAGATGCCGCAGTACGGCAGGTCCCAGTTCGTGAACATAGGGCAGGGCGTGGTTCGGAGCGGCGGGCTGGGCTTGGGTCATTTGAACCTGACGCAGCCGCCGCAACACGCCCCGCTCCCCTGCTTTTCCAAGAGCCTGATGGATTCGAGGCGCAGGCCGTGGTCCACCGCCTCGCACAGGTGGCGCTTGATCATCTTGACTGAGCTAGCTTTCAGAATTCGTTGAATAATTTGCATACCGATCTTCGATCATGTCCATCGATATAGGGCCCAACTTGGGCATGTAAAATACCTTACATATGAGACGTCCGTCGATCTTGGTGCCTTCGGAAAAGCCTGTCCGTGGGGCGACCCTGGAGCGTGTTACGGGCCGGGTAGCCACCCTGTGCCTGCCTGGCAGGGTCGGCTTTGCCCCATCGCTGCATCTTGTCAGGTAATCGGAAAACCTCGCACCCGGCCGCATCCTAACGGTGGAAACCGGGAGAAATGGCCCCGGGTATGTACAAAGGGCTATGATTTGCCTTGGCGCTGTAATGGGTACTCGCAATTCACGATTGAGGGCATACCAAACCTAGGAAATCCACCATGAAATCCCTGAAACGCATCATCCTGCTCATCGCTGTCATCATTTCGCTGATCATCGCCGCATCCGCATATTTCCTGTATTCCTGGGTCAACGGCTTCATGCTGCAGCAGAGTGCGTTTGCCCAGGCTGAGACCGTGGCACGCCTGACCTCTTACAACATGATCGAGCTCATGGCCCAGGGTTGGAAACGGGATCAGGTGCTGGCCTTCACCAACAACGCCATGGGCATGCTGATCCACGGCCAGATGGGGATCGATTTCCATCGGGGCGACCTGGTGTCCAAGCTCTATGGCAGCGTCAGCCAGAAGGCATTGGACCCGGAACAGACCAAGGCCATGAAAACCGGGCAGCCCATGACGATCGCGACGAAGGACGGTGCTCGCTTCATCTATCCCCTGTTGGCCCAGAAGGAGTGCCTGACCTGCCACACCAATGCCAAGATGGGAAACGTGTTGGGGGTCATCACCGTGGATTCCCATTTCGGGAACCTGATCGGTGAGTCTCGCATGATCGTCTTGGTGGTCCTGCTGTTGCTGTTCATACCCATTCCCTTGGTGGTGGCCTGGCTGCTGGTGCTCTTTCTCGATGCACGGCTTCTGGGCTTTTCCAGTCAGCTGGACCAGGCCCTGGACCGGGCGGAGCGGGAAGGGGGCAGACCGGATTTCAGCGGCGTCCGGCCAGCCTTCAGGGAATTGGGCGATCTGCTTGAACGGTTTAAGCGCATGGGCAAGATGCCATGATTTGCCGATCGTGGGGTGCGGGCGAAATCCACATCCCACGGATCTGTGGATTTCGTTAAGATCGCCCACCCATCTAATGTGCGGCTGTTTAGACGTCTGTATCCGGGTCGAACTCAGGCGCCGCGTCCAATTCGACGTCAGAACCCGCAGAAAAGAGGTTTAACCTGGACAGGACTTTGCGCGGGCCGGCGAAGCTGGCAACCGCCGGCGTACGCGGTTTCTTCCTTTGTTCGACCCGGCTTTGAGCTCGGTGACCGGGCTGGGAAGCCTTATGGATCGGCAGCCTTCCAGTGCCCCGACCTGCCGCCCTGCTTTTCCAGGAGCCGGATGGATTCGATGCGCATGCCCCGGTCCACGGCCTTGCACATGTCGTAGATGGTCAACAGGGCGACGCCTGCGGCTGTCAGGGCCTCCATCTCCACGCCGGTCCGGCCCACGGTTTCGGCCTGGGCGGTGCACACGATCGCATTGGCCTCGGGGCGTTCGTCGAAATCGATGCTGACCTGGGTCAGGGCGATGGGGTGGCACAACGGGATCAGGTCGGAGGTACGCTTCGCCCCCTGGATGCCGGCCAGCCGAGCGACGGCCAGCACATCGCCCTTCTTGGCGCTGCCGGAGCGGATCATGGCCAGCGTCTCGGCCTGCATGACGATGCGCCCCTCGGCCACGGCCACGCGCCGGCTCTCTGGCTTGCCGGCCACGTCCACCATGACCGCGCGGCCCTGATTGTCAAAGTGTGTAAATCCGCCCATTCGGATGGAGGAACTCGCCTTCGGGGACGACTATCATAGCCGCATGTCATTCCTGCGTACCATTACCCTGGCCCTGGTCGTGGCATTCCCCGTTCACGCAAGCGAGCTGCCGGACATCGGGGAATCCTCCCGTGCCACCCTGAGCCAGGCCCAGGAGGCGCAGATAGGCCGGGACATCATGCGTCAGATACGCAGCAGCAGCAGCTATCTGGATGACCCGGAGCTGACCGATTACCTCAACAATCTGGGCGACCGGCTGGCGGCCTCCAGCGCCGACCCTTCCCTGCATTTCAAGTTCTTCGTGATCCGCGATCCCACCATCAACGCCTTTGCCCTGCCGGGGGGTTACATAGGCGTGCATACCGGGTTGATCTCAGCAGTGCAGAACGAATCCGAGCTCGCCGGCGTGCTTGCCCACGAGATCGGGCACGTGACGCAGCATCATATTGCGCGCATGTTGGAAAAGGAGCGGGCCACCAGTCTCTATACCCTGGCGGCCCTGGCGGTGGCCATCCTGGCCTCGCGTTCCAACAGCCAGGTGTCGGAGGCGGCGCTCACGGTGGGTGGGGCGGCCTCGGTGCAGTCCCAGCTGACGTTTTCCAGGGCAAACGAGCGGGAGGCCGACCGCGCCGGCTTGCAAACCATGGCTGCAGCAGGTTTTTCACCCTACGGGATGGTGAGTTTCTTCAAGCGTCTTCAGGCCCAGTCACGCCTGTACGACAATAACGCGCCGGCCTATCTGCGCGACCACCCCCTCACCTACCAGCGCATCGCGGACATGGAGAGCCGGGTGGCTGAGATGCCTTATCAACAGCATGTGGACAGCCTGGAATTCACCCTGCTGCATGCCAAGGTTCAGGCGGAGGAGGGCGACGCCTTCGCCGCCCTTAAACGATTCGAGGCCCGCAGCCAGGGCAGCGACAGTCCGGGTCCCTGGTTTGGCCTGGCGACTGCCGCCCTGCGTGCGGGGCAGTTAGGCGAGGCGAAGCGTGCCGTGGCGAAACTGGAGCAGTTGCATCTTTCGTCTCCCCTGGTGGAGATCCTGGCCGCGGACGTCTCCCTGACGAGTGGGCAGCCCGGGGAGGCCATGGCCCGCCTCGAAAATGCCTTGAAGCGCTTTTCCGCATACCGTCCACTGGCCTATGCTTATGCACATGACCTGCTGAGGGCGGGAAAGGCCAGGGCCGCCCTGGCCTTTGTCGACGATCAATTGCTCACCTGGCCCGACGACACCGAGCTCTATGCCTTGAAAGCGGAAGCCCATCAGGCCTTGGGAGAACTACTGGACGCCCATATCGCCCAGGCCGAGGTCTATGCCAGGCAGGGGGCCACCAGTGCCGCCATCGAACAACTCCAGCTGGCCCTCAGGTCAGGCGGGAAGGATTTCTACAAGCTGTCCATCGCCGAGGCTCGGCTCCGTGAATTGAAGGCGCGGGACAAGCAGGAAAAGGCCGATGCCGGGCGTTAGTAAATCCTTACCTGGCAATAAGTTAATCGTACTAATAGGCCAATTTTCCCATGGCCTGTACGGGCCAGAGGCGATATTCTTGCCCCCGTCCTAACACAGGATGGGTTTTGGACCTGCTTGGGTCCGCCACCCCGCCAACTGGGTTTTATCAGAGGAAGGAGACATCAATGCGGAAACGCACCTCCATGATTGCAGGTACGGGCCTCCTCGCCGCGCTGCTGTTCAGTGCCGCGGCCGTCGCGGCCAACGCGAAGAAGGAAGAGACCGGCAAAGAAATCGCCTTTAACCGTCACGAGGGCAATTGCCTGGCCTGTCACGCGATGCCTTCTTTGCCGGATGCTGTGCAGCCCGGCAACATCGGGCCGCCCCTCATCGCCATGAGCGCACGCTTCCCGGACAAAAAGGCGCTGAGGGACAAGATCTATGACGCCACCGTCTCAAACCCGCACACCGTCATGCCGCCCGTCGGCAAGCACGGTGTGCTCACGGAAGAGCAGCTGAACAAGCTGGTGGACTTCATTTACAGTTTGTAACGGAAGAAAGTTAAGGAGATAGCAAGTGGATATTCTGCGTAGGCAGTTGCTGAAGGGTGCCGGGGCGGCCGGTGCTGTAGGCGTTGCATTTGCGGCTGGGCTGCTGAAGCCTGGGGTGGTGTATGCGATGGAGCGCAACGCCACGGCGTTTGACTCCCAGGAC
>JBJKSP010000311.1:0-3081 GCA_046703865.1 Thiobacillaceae bacterium | reverse complement strand
CTATGGAGGGATGCGTAGGTTCTTCTGATGCGCTTCGCTTGCCTCATCTAGGAAGCATTGTCAGTGAGTGATTTTTGCAACGCGTCTTTTCATAGCAAGCCCTCCTTCTTGGCCGACAAACCCATGCGTTTGCCCCACCAGGTGGCGGGATGCAGCAGGATTAGCACGGCGATGAATTCCACGCGTCCCAGCAGCATGTCCAGGGCCAGGACGGCCTTGAGGCCGGGGGCCAGGTGGCCGCCCGTCACCCCGGTGGAAAGGCCCACCGTCCCCAGGGCCGAGACCACCTCGAACAGGGCGTCCAGGGGATCATGGCCGCCCGCCAGGAAGGGCAGCCACGAGCCCAGGGCGGCGGCGACGAACAGCAGGATCAGCACCAGTGCCCGCATCGCCGTCTCGTCTTCCACCCGGCGGCCGCCCAGGGAAAGCTCCGATACGGCGTGGCTGGGCATGCCCAGACGCCGCAACAACAACTGTACCAGCCGGACCAGGAGCAGAAAGCGGAACAGCTTGATGCCGCCGGCGGTGGAGCCCGCCGAGCCACCGAGGGCCATGGCCCCCATCAGCACCCACTTGGAGGCCGGGTCCAGATGGACCACGGGGAGGGTCGAGAATCCAGTGGTGCTCTGGGCGGACAGGCCCAGCAACAAAAGGTCCAAGGGCGCCGTATGGGCCCCCGACAGCCGGGCGGCGCCCAGCAGCAACAGGGTGACGACGGGCAGGGCGATCAACAGTGCGCGCAGTTCCGGGTCGTTCGCCACCCTGCGCCAGTTGCGCCGCCAGGCCGCGTGATACAGCGGCAGGGAAACGGCGCCCAGCACGGCGACGACCATCACGGCGGCCTCCAGGGAGGGCCGCCCGAGGGCGCCCAATCCCGCATCCTGCAGGGCGAAGCCGCCGGTGGAGACGGCCGCCAGGACGTAGCCCACGGCCCCGAAGGCGTCCATCCCCAGCGCCATGAGCACGGCGATCCCCAACATTGTCAGGACGACGTAGACCGCCGAGACCCTGCGCGCATGGGTCAGGGTGGTGGTCACCAGGGAATCGCCGCCCGGCACCGGCTCCACCAGGCGCCGGGCGGCCAGGTCGTAGCTGGTGAGCAGGGCCACCGCCAGCACGGCGATGCCCAGGCCGCCGTACCACTGGGCCCAGGCCCGCGCGAACAGGAAGGTCCGGGGCATGGCCTCCACGTGCGCCACCGTGGACAGGCCCGTGGTGGTGATGCCCGAGACCGCCTCGAACAGCGCATCGGCCGGACCCAGGCCGCAGGCCGTCATGGGCAGGGCGTTCGCCAGGATACCCAGGACATAGGCCAGGGCGGTGATGACCAGGGATTCGTTCGCCTGGATCTGGGCCGGCGCCTCCGCCCAGGCCACCGGCAGGCCCAGGGCCGCCAGCACCGCCGCGACGGCCAGATAACGCCAGGCGACGGGGGCGTCGCCCAGGTAAAACCCCACCGCCATGGGCGCCAGGGAAAGCGCGGCCAGCACCAGGGCGAGCTGGCCCAGGTATTTGGCCACGACCGCCGGCCGGACCGCGTAGCTTAGGGTGGCGATCCGTTCGGATTTGGCCATGCCCCGATGTCCGAAGGATTGCCCGCGACGGCGCCCTAGGGCCAGGGATAACGCTCCCGGCCCGACTCGGGGGCCGAGATGCGCAACCGCGGCCGCATGAGCAGGACCAGGGAGCGGCCCTGGAGCGGATATTCCGATTGAACGGCAAAGTGCCCTTCACTGTGCAGGCCGCCTTCGGCAGCGGTATCCAGCAGGCAGAACCAGCCGTCCGTCCGCCCCAGTACCGGCAACAGAAAAGGAATGGGTTCGTGATGGGCGTTGATGAGCAGGAGAAAGTCGTCGTCCCGCACCCGCTCTCCCCGGTCGTCCACCTCGTCCAGTTCCGCCCCCGACAGGTAGACGCCCAGGCAGCGGGCGAAGTGCTGATGCCATTCCTCGTCGCTCATCTCCTCCCCGTCCGGATTGAGCCAGGCGATGTCCTTGACGGCCTGGCCGTGGATGGGGCGGCCTTCGAAGAATTTGCGCCGTCGGAAGATGGGGTGTTCCCGGCGCAGGCTCACCAGGCGGCGCACGAAATCCTGGCAGGCGTGGGATGCCCTGGACGGTTCCCAGTTCAGCCAGGACAGGGCGCTGTCCTGGCAATAGGCGTTGTTGTTGCCCTGCTGGGTATGGCTGAGCTCGTCGCCCGCCCGCAGCATGGGCACGCCCTGGGAAAGTATCAGGGTGGCCATGAGGTTGCGCTTCTGGCGCTCGCGCAGGGTCAGGATCTCGGCGTCGTCGGTCGGGCCCTCCACGCCGCAGTTCCAGCTCAGGTTGTGGTTTTCCCCGTCCCGGTTTTCCTCGCCGTTGGCCTCGTTGTGCTTTTCGTTGTAGGAGACCAGGTCCTGCAGTGAGAAGCCGTCATGGCAGGTGATGAAGTTGATGCTGGCATAGGGGCGGCGGCTGCCGCGGTCGTACAGGTCCGAGGAGCCCGTGAGGCGGCTGGCCAGTTCCCCGATCAGGCCGCCCTCGCCTTTCCAGAAGGCGCGTACCGCGTCCCGGTATTTCCCGTTCCACTCGGTCCAGCCCACGGGGAAGTTGCCCACCTGGTAGCCGCCCTCCCCCAGGTCCCAGGGCTCGGCGATGAGCTTGACCTGGGAGATGACGGGATCCTGGTGGATGATGTCGAAGAAGGCCCCCAGCTTGTCCACCGCGTGCAGTTCCCGGGCGAGGGCCGAGGCGAGGTCGAAGCGGAAGCCGTCCACGTGCATCTCCTGCACCCAGTAGCGCAGGGAGTCCATGATCAGCTGCAGCACGTGGGGGTGGCGGGCGTTGAGGCTGTTGCCGGTGCCGGTGTAGTCCTTGTACAACCGCAGGTCTTCGTCGACCAGCCGGTAGTAGGCGGCGTTGTCGATGCCGCGGAAGTTGATGGTCGGGCCGAGGTGGTTGCCCTCGGCGGTGTGGTTGTACACCACGTCCAGGATCACCTCGAGGCCGGCCTCGTGCAGGGCCTGGACCATGGACTTGAACTCGGAGACGACGTCGCCGGGGGCTCCGGCGGCGGCGTAACCGTTGTGAGGCGCCAGGT
>JBJKSP010000310.1:0-5779 GCA_046703865.1 Thiobacillaceae bacterium | reverse complement strand
ACCCATCAGGGCGGTGATCCCGGGTCTGTCCTTCTCGATCTCCAGCGAAATGTGCCCTGGCCAGCCCATGTCGGAGAGATGCTCCAGCATGCGTTTCAACTCGACTGCGTTGCGGCCCTCGAAGTGGACCCAGCCGTAGCTGCGCAAGGGCAGGGCGGTGAAGTCCTCGAACGCAAGCTCCGCCAACGCCCGGTGGTGGACGATGGTGCGTGACCCGTTGCTTCGGTTGAGCAGGATGTGGGAGAAGGGTGTTTGCCCCTGTGTCGCGGTGACCAGGTATCGGGTGTCCACGCCTGCTTCGTCCAGGAGGCGGTGCAGTGTGGCGGCGTCTTCGTCCGGGGCCAGGGTGGCGAGCAGGGCGACCTCGTGTCCCAACCCCGCCAGGACCCGTGCGGTGTTGGCGGCATTGCCGCCCAGATCGAGTCTGCGTGAGGCGGCGCGCATCTCCTCGTCTTCGGCCGGATAGTGGTCCACCCCCAGGATCAGGTCGAGGACGGCATTGCCGACGATCAGGATGGGCGGCATTTCGAGGCGATGTGATATGAACCCTGCTCGGGCGCCGATCGGAATCCGGAAATCAGATAAAGGCAGACTTGATGCTGGTGATCTCGGACCTGGACTCGGCGATGATCTCTTCCATGGAACAGCCGGGAATTTCGACCATGGGCTGGTCTTCGCTCCAGGCAGGGGCGATGCCCTGGCTGGTATACCAGGGGCTGTCCCGGCTGGCGAAGCGACTGGCCAGGTAGATCACATCGCCCAGGAAGCGGATGGCATGCATGTCAGGGCGCTCCACCTCGTGGGACTTCATCGCCTCGGTGATCTCCTCGGGCATGTCCATGCTGGACAGTACCGCATAGCCGATCTCCTCATGCCACTGGACCACCAGGGGGATGGCGTCTGCCTCCGGGATGTCCTGCCGGGATACCGCCAGACGGTAGAGCAGATAGAACGCCCCGATATCGTGGACCAGGCCGGCGAACAGGGCCTTCTCCGCGCTGATGCGGGTGCATTTCTTGGCAATGACGCAGGCGAGGGCAGCGGTATCCAGGGTGTGGTCCCAAAGTTGTCGGGCCGACTCGTGGTAGCGCACCATCTCCTTGCTGCGGCGAAGCTGGTCCATGACCACGGAATACATGAGGTTGCGCACGGCATTGAGACCGATGCGGATGACGGCGCTGTTCAGATCGCTGACGTTGCTGCCGCCGACGTTGAACGCCGCGGAATTCGCCAATCTGAGGGCGCGTGCAGCCAGCAGCGGGTCGGCGGAAAGCATCCTGGCGATACGTTGGACGCTCAGGTCGGGATCTGAAGACAATTCGCGAATGCGTATGGTCACGTCCACGAAGGTGGGGAAGACCACCTCACCCTTGGACAGTTCGTCGGCGATTTCCTGCAGGAAGGCGAATGTGATCGAGGTGCCGGTCGTGTTTGACATTTCCGTGGGTCAGAGGCATTCGGCCGAACAATCTTAACAACTCGACCCCCGGCCTGCCTTGATTTTCTTGGGTCTTTCTTGGAATGGACGCATAGGGTTTCGTAAATGCCATGCCTTTATCCGGGCAGGATGGGAAGCGGGAACTTAGCAGGACGAATACCGGACATACTTCAGTTTGGTGGAACTCGGGAAGGAAAATGTGTCCTTGGCTGCACGGGGCCTCGGCACTTCGTCGGATGCCTGGTAACCTCGGACCCTGGGACTGGAAGCGTGATAAGACACCCAGTCCTGCCAGCCGCGGCATCCACCACCGGCTTGCCGACCTGGGATGCTTCCAGTCTGGGCAGCCCTCCCTCAAACTAGAGGCCCCATGGAACCGTTGAAGACTCCCCGTTTATTCAGGCAACAGGGTTATGTGAACGGCCGTTGGATCGACGCCGACGACGGCAGCCGGCTGGAGGTCACGGACCCCGCGACGGGCAAGCCGCTGGGGCAGGTTCCCGGCATGGGAGCGGCCGAGGCGCGGCGCGCCATCGAGGCTGCCCATGAAGCCTTTCCGGCCTGGCGGGGCCGCCTGGCCGGGGAACGGGCGGTGGTGTTGCGACGCTGGCACGACCTGATGCTGGAACACCAGGAGGACCTTGCCCGGCTGCTGACCCTGGAGCAGGGCAAACCCTTGGCCGAGGCCCGGGGCGAAATCGCCTATGCCGCCAGTTTCCTGGAATGGTTCGGCGAGGAGGCCAGGCGGGTCTATGGCGAGGTGATCCCTTCACCCTGGCAGGGACGCCGCATCCTGGCCCTGAGACAGCCGGTCGGCGTGTGCGCGGCCATCACGCCATGGAACTTCCCTTCGGCCATGCTCGCCCGCAAGGCGGGAGCGGCCATCGCCGCCGGATGCACGGTGGTGGCCAAACCGGCCTCCGCGACCCCTTATTCCGCCCTGGCCCTGGCGGTCCTGGCGGAAGAGGCCGGCCTGCCGGCGGGGGTCCTGAACCTGGTCACCGGACCCGCGGAGGCCATCGGCGCGGAACTGACGGCGAATCCCCTGGTGCGCCTGCTCACCTTTACGGGGTCCACCGAGACGGGCAGGCGGCTCATGGCCCAATGTGCCCCCACGGTGAAGAAGCTGGCCCTGGAGTTGGGTGGCAATGCCCCTTTCATCGTGTTCGACGATGCCGACCTGGACCTGGCCGTGGAGGGTGCCCTCGCCTCCAAATACCGCAATGCGGGACAGACCTGCGTTTGCGCCAATCGCCTGTTGGTCCAGGAAGGCATCTACGAAGCCTTTGCGGACCGACTGGCCCAGCGGGTCGCGTCCCTGCAGGTCGGCAACGGCATGGAACCAGGGATCGCCCAGGGGCCCTTGATCGACGGCCGGGCCGTGGAAAAGGCGGAAGCGCACATACGCGATGCGGTGGCCCAAGGCGCCCGCGTCCTGTGCGGTGGGAAGCGCCATGCCCTCGGGGGCAATTTCTTCCAGCCCACCGTGCTGGCGGACGTGACGGCGGAGATGCGCGTCTGCCGGGAGGAGACCTTCGGGCCCGTGGCGCCCATACTGCGATTCCGTGACGAGGCCGAGGCCATTCGCCTGGCCAATGCCACGGAGTCCGGACTTGCCGCCTATTTCTACGCTCGCGACATGGCACGTGTGTGGCGGGTGGCCGAGGCCCTGGAATACGGCATGGTGGGGGTCAACGCGGGGGTCATCTCCACTGCCGTGGCCCCTTTCGGCGGGATCAAGCAGTCGGGTCTGGGACGGGAAGGCGGCCGGCAGGGTATCGAGGAGTATCTCGAAACCAAATACGTCTGCCTATCCGGCCTGTGAGGGACGGATCATCGCTGCGGTTCGAAAGCCGGGGATGCCCATGTTCGGGGTATCGGCCATCGGGTTGGTCCTCACTGCCCGTCTTTCTGCCGTATACGAATTTAACTTATTGAAAATAAATGAATTATTGACGATGCGATAAGTCTAGTACATTATTCGCGCCATGCGCGGATCGGCCACTAACAATCTTAACCGAAGGAGACGCAATGAAGATGCTGATGTTGGCCCTGTCCCTGCTGATCGTGAGCCTGGGCGTCACACCGGCGATGTCCGCCGATATCGCGGCCGGAAAGAAGGAGGCCGCCGTATGTTCCGTCTGTCATGGTGGCAAGAATTTCAGCGGCATCTTCTATACCTTGCAACTGGCGGGCCGCAACACCGACGCGCTGGTCCTCAAGCTCAAGAATTTTCGCAGCGGAAAGGCCTTCCAGCCCATCATGAACCTGATCACCAGCAGGCTCAGCGATCAGACCATCGACAATATCGCAGCCTACTACCATTCCCTGGGGAAACCCGCCTTCGCCTTCCCCCTGTTCCACATCCGGGGCGACCATGACGCGGATGCACATGCAGAACTCGGCACCCCCGGTTCCCTGGTCGCCGCCAAATAAGCCGTATCGATTTCGGGTATGGAATCCCTGGTCCTGAGGCGTGAACGCATCTACGATCCCGTTCTGAGGATCATCCATGCCTGGAACGCACTGCTCGTGCTGTTCCTTCTCGCGAGCAGCCAGCTTGCGGAGCGGCTCGAACTCTCCTGGCAGGTCCCCGCCATCTGGCGCGTGCACCTATGGTGTGGCTATTTGCTGGTGGTCGGTTTCGTCGCCAGGGTCGTGTGGGGCCTGGTGGGACCTCCGCATGCCCGATGGTCGGCCTTATGGCAGCCCGGCGCCTGGTGGGATGCACTGCGCAGTCGCCGCCTCATGACTGCGCCGGAAGGATACGGCCACCATCCCATCGCCAGCGCGGCCTATCTGGCCTTCTACGCCATGCTGGCGGTCATGGTGGTCACCGGCCTGGCCCTGGCCGCCATCGACCAGGCCCAGGGCCCCCTCAGGCAATGGCTTGGATATGATGTACTTCTCAAGCATTATTTCCGTGAACCCCATGAATTCCTACAATATTTAATCCTGGCCTACGCCGTGGTCCACATCGCCGCCCTGATCGCGCATGAAAGGCTGCACCGTCTGCCCATGGCCCAGTCCATGGTGAGCGGTTACCAGTACCTGAAGGAAAAGGACGAGGAATGAAGCGCATCGCTGCCGCCGTCTTGATCTGGAGCGCCATGAGCGCCTGGGCGGACACGCCCCAACAGGTCCTGGAGGGTCTCGTGCAGCAGGCCCGGGCCGTGCAGCCCGGGTTTGCGCCTTCGGCGACGCGCGGCGAACGATTTTTCCGGGCCAAACAGGGCGTGGGCGAGGCCAAGTCCTGCACCACCTGCCACACCGAAAATCCCAAGGCACGAGGCCGGCATTTCAGGACCCACAAGGTGATCGAGCCGATGGCGCCCGTGGCCAACAAGGACCGGTTTACCGATCCGGCCAAGGTGGAAAAGTGGTTTCGGCGCAACTGCAAGGAGGTTTTGAAACGCCTATGTACCCCCCAGGAAAAGGCCGATTTCGCGGCCTACATGATCTCCGTGAAGTGAGCGTGTCATGGGCGTGAACTACAAGAACCTCGCCGTTCTGGCCGCCAGCATCACGCTCACCGTGCTTTGGATCACCGGCGGGCGGGCGGACGATTTCGGGGCCGTCTTCCCCATGCCCCCGGGCAAGCTCTACGTGGAGGAGTGCGGCAGTTGCCATACCGCCTATGCGCCGGGGCTCCTGCCCGCCCGTTCCTGGAAGAAGATGATGAACGAGCTGGACAAGCATTTCGGCGAGGATGCGAGCCTGGAGGAGCCCAAGCAGCTCGCCATCCTGCGCTGGCTCACCGACTACGCCGCCGATTCAATCGACGGTAACATGCTCATGCGCCGCATTGCGGAGTCCATCCCGCTCAATGCCGCGCCCCAGCGCATCATCGACACCCCGTTCTTCCACTACATGCACGACGAGGTCCCGGATTACATGTGGAAGCGTCAGGCGGTCGGGACGCCGTCCAACTGCATCGCCTGCCATCCGCGCGCCAATGAGGGGCGCTATCCGGAGCGGGAGGTCCAGATCCCCCCGAAGTGAGTTTGGGCTGGCCTAAAAGACGAGGCCCGCAATCGCGGGCCTCGTCGTTTGGAAACGGTCTGTGGTTCTCAGTCGCGGCGCCGATTGCGCACGCGGACCATCATGAGGGCCCCGATGCCCAGCAGGGCCACGCTGGCGGGCTCGGGTACGCCAGGAGGCGGCGGGGGGGGAGTTTGCGGGGGGGGTGTGTATATACCAGCCGCCCCTGCCACCTTGAAGTAAGAACAGCCGTACGAGTTAGACCCTGTAGTCGCAGTATCGCTACAGCTTCGGCTGTCTACCGATGTGCTATTGAACAAGCTGGTATCTGCGGTGACGAGCCAGTAGCTTGATGTTGCG
>JBJKSP010000309.1:0-3117 GCA_046703865.1 Thiobacillaceae bacterium | reverse complement strand
GATGAGGTCCCAACCGAACGCCGAAAGAACCTCAGGGCGAGAGAAATCTTCGACGAGGTGGTCGAACGCCTGCGCCCCTTCGTGGGTGACGCCCAAGGCTGGAATGGCAGCCCGCTGGAGCTCTGGGCCTCACGCACCTTGCGCGAGGCCTATCCCGACCTAGGCCACGACGAAATCCGCCCCTTGGTAGTTGCCGCAATTCAGGTCTGCCGCGGTCGCGCCCGATCGGGCTGAACCGTCCGACGCCGCCCAATGGCTTAGGCGCCGGGACCCCATCCCGCAGCCGCGATCCTCCGCAAAAAGAACCGCACACCATGCTCAACGTCACCGCCCAGGAACTCGATGCCATCCTGGATACGCTGGACAAGGCCATCGCCATGCACGACAGCTGGCGCGAGCAACTGCAACGGACCGTGGCCTGCAGGCTTCCTCCCTCCGACGCGGACCTGGCCGATGACGCCGACCACCAATGCCCCTTCGGCCGATGGTTCTACAGCGACGGCAATGCCCCCCTGCGCAGCCTGCCCAGCTTCCAACAGGCCGGGGAACTGCACGCGGCCATGCATGGACGCGCACGTGAGCTGTGCGCCATGGTCAAGGGACGCTGGACCGTCACAACCAAGGAATACGACGCCTGCATGGAACTCATCGCCAAGTTCCGGGGCGAGCTGATCCGGCTGCGCCTGAAGGTGTTCGAGACCTTCCACCGCATCGATGGCCTCACCGGCGCGCTCAGCGGCGTCCATCTGCTACCCGAACTGGCGCAGGAACAGGAGGCGCGCAAGGCCTCCGGGCAACCCTACAGCCTGCTCCTGATGGCCTTCGACCTGACCGCGGTGAACCGCACCCTGGGTCATGCGGCCGGCGACGAGATCCTGCGCGAGAGCTTTGCCGACATCCGGCGGATACTGGATCCGGGCGACCGGATCTACCGCTATACGGGGGCGGAGTTCGTCATCTGCCTGCCCGGCAAGGACCCGGCCCAGGCCGAAGGGATCAAGGCACGGCTGCTGTCACTCGTCGACGGGGCGGTACGCTCGGTGGCCAAGCAAGCCTCGGCGACCCTGGAAGTGCAATACGGCATCGTTGAGCTGGGGCCGGACGTCTTCATCGAGCGGCTGATCAACCAAGCCGAGCGCGCCACCCATACCATCAACCTCTGAAGCCAGCGCCTTGACCCGGGAATTGTCCTCCCCCGAGAGATAGCCCCCTCAGTGGGGATATCCGATACCCGTCCTCGCCTCGACGAAGAACCCCCTCCACGCCACGGCTGGGATACCGGCCACTTCGGGCTACAGCCTGGAATTCCCGGACCGGCCAGCGTTTCGGACCGGGTTCATCACCGCCTGCCGGCATTGGTCTGCCGTCGTGGCAGCCGCATCCTGACCTGCCGGAACAAACGTTAGAAAAACGTTAGAAACGTCGCCGACCGCGGTGGCCATAATCGGAGACAGAGGCAGGGGAATCCAACCCGGCAAACCCCTGAGCAAGCCGGCAGGAAGACACCGAATCTGCCCATATGGGGCGGCATCCCGCCGACCCCTGAGGCGGAGTACACGAAAACACGCTTATCGGAAAAAGGAGATCGACGATGCAAGCCAAGAAAGTCACATCCATGAACGGCGTCACCCTGGCCATGCTGGCGGCCAGTCTGTTCACCGGCGGCTGCCAGACCGTCCAGAGCACCGACAGCATGGCGGCCCCGACCGCCATGGCCGCCACCACGGACCTGGTGCACTGCTACGGGGTAAACGCCTGTGCCGGCCACAACGACTGCAAGACTGCCAAGAACGCCTGCGCGGGCCACGGCGCCTGCAAGGGTATGGGCTTCCTGGCCGTCCCCGACAAGGCCTGCAAGGACATCGGCGGCGAGACCCAGGCCCAGGACGCGTGGATGGGCCACATCGCCAAGGCCGACCTCAAGCACTGCTATGGGGTGAATGCCTGCGCGGGCCACAACGACTGCAAGACGGCCAAGAACGCCTGCGCGGGCCACGGCGCCTGCAAGGGCCAGGGCTTCGTGGCCATGCCCGAGAAGGAATGCACCGATGCGGGCGGGACCCTGGGCGCCTGAGCGCCTGAGCGCATGACCCCCGGGCGGGTGTGCGCACCCGCCCGACTGCCGATCTGCCATGCCTGCAGATAAAAGGAAGGCGAACGTGACGGAACACGACCTGGGCTTCGGGCTGGGCCTGCGCATCGACCATTTCCACCACGTCCTGGAACACCGTCCGCCGGTGGACTGGTTCGAGATCATCTCGGAAAACTTCATGGTCCCGGGCGGCAAGCCCAAGTACTACCTGCACGCCATCCGGGAGCACTATCCCATGGTGATGCACGGGGTGTCCCTGTCCATCGGCAGCACTGACCCCCTGGACCGGGATTACCTCAAAGCGCTCAGGACCCTGATCCACGAGGTCGAGCCGGCCTGGGTTTCCGACCATCTGTGCTGGACGGGCGTGAACGGCGTCAACAGCCACGACCTCCTGCCCCTGCCCTACACCGAGGCAGCCGTCGCCCACGTCGCGGAGCGGGTCCGGCAGGTGCAGGACTTCCTTGGGCGCCGGATCCTCCTGGAGAACGCCTCCACCTACGTCGAATTTGAGGAATCGGAGATGGCGGAATGGGATTTCCTCAACCAGGTGGCCCGCCGCTCGGACTGCCTGATCCTGTTCGACCTCAACAACATCTACGTCTCGGGCCGCAACCACGGCTACGACCCCATGGACTATCTCAACGCCGTGGATGCCGACCGGGTGCGACAGTTCCACCTGGCCGGCGGCACGGATTACGGCGACTACGTCATCGACACCCATGACCGGGAGGTCCCACCGCCCGTATGGGAACTGTACGCCGCGGCGCTTAGGCGGTTCGGGCGCGTGAGCACCATGATCGAGCGCGACGCCGACATCCCTGAATTTCCGGAGCTGCTGGCGGAACTGAACATCGCCCGGCGCATCGCTCGGGAGGTCCTGCCCGGCGCTCACCGGGAGGCCGCCTGACCGCCCTGCGCGAACTCCAGCGGGAATTCATCGCCTATCTTCTCTCGCGCCACCCCGCCATCGCCGAACGGGTGACGGAACGCGGCCCGGACGGACGGGACGTGCCTCTGGGCAT
>JBJKSP010000308.1:0-6902 GCA_046703865.1 Thiobacillaceae bacterium | reverse complement strand
GATTATATCAGTTTTCTGGATCGCGAAATAACCTACCTATCTATCGCCCAGGACGGCATTGCACATTGTTAGTTGTCCCAAAGAACTGACATCCAGGGCAAATCCGGCCGACGGGCCGGGACCGCTGCCGACGGCCTCCCCGCGGCCACGAGAAAGGCCTGGCCGAGCAAACCCCATGGCCGGCCCCGGCACGGATCGATGGGAGAACCGCCCAGCCGCCTACCGGATCCAGAGCAGCTTGTTCGAAACCCAGCCGCTGTTGAATACCTCGTCCTGCACCTGCACCCAGCCGTCTTTCTGACCGAGGACCTTGAAGGAATAGTATCTTTCCACGGGACTCAACGGAGACTTGGCATAGTTGGTTCCCGGGCCGGTCCTCACGTTGGCCTTGTCCACCTTCACTACGGCGCACTGCATGTCTCCGGTCACCAGCCTGTCGTAGACCCAATGGGTATCGCCGTCCACGTCCCGCACATGCTCCCACCGTCCCTGTTGCCCGATCTTTTCCAGCGGCATGTACTTGTAGACCTTCCAACTCTTCCCATAGCTGGTACCGGGTCCTTTGCGCAGATTTGCCGTAGGGACCTTGACGCACAAGGCGGACGCCGCACCCGAAACGAACAGGGCGGCACAAAACAAAGCGATGGGTGCAAGGGTTTTATCGGTCATGTATAGACTCCTGGGATTGAAAAACATAGGGTAGGACCTGTCCGCATACCTGCGCCGTCTAGGGCGCATGCCTCCTTCGGACCAAGGTCTCACCAAGAGGCGACGCCACCCGTTTCCAAAAAGTTCCGAACAATTCGGTCAGGGTGAAGGCAAACAGCACGATGCCCGGCAAAACGCGTTCCCGCAGGCCGGGAACCTGATCCTCACTACAGCCTGCGACGTTCCGGTATGCCTTCTGCGGCCACACATCGGGAGGAGGAAATCCCGTGCAGCCCAGCATATTGCGCAACGTACTGATTGCCTTCCTCGGCATGGGCGTACTCATGGCCGGGGCCTTTCCATTTTATGCGTCGTTCTTCGTGGAATGGAAACCCGGCATGCTCAGTTGGTTCGTGATCGGCTGCCTGGTGGCCGGGCTGCTCATGAGGGTCTTCAATTACGCGGTGGTGAATTGGGTGCTGGTGACCAAGCTCAAACGCATTTCCCAAGTGGCGGGTGCCATCGCCCAATGGGACCTGAGCACCACCTGCGCGATGCGCAGCCATGACACGCAGGGAGATGCTCGGCGGTGCCGGCCCTGATCGGCTTTCTATCCGTACGCGGGGACGATCTGGACCAGTCGGTGAGGTCGTTCCGCCTGAGCTGGGGCACGGGGGAACGCCTGAGGGCATTGCGGCCACGGGATGCGTCAGCCGGACCGGCCGTTGTAGCTGCGACGCTGGCGCAGTCGCAACGGAAGGTTGCTGGCAAGGGCCACCTGATCCCAGGTGAGCACCCCCACCACATCCTCGGCATGGTCCAGGGTCCCGGATTCGGTCACCACGGCGACGTCCTGCTCGGCATCGCGCAGGCGCATGAAGACATCGAGCAGGCTCTCGTCAGCGCGGACCACCAGGAAGTCCGTGGCGGCATGCTGGGCCAGTGTGTCGGCAAGGGAGGTCTCGGGATTGAGATGCGGCTGCTTGGCTTCGGCCAGTATCCCGGCGACCTGGCCGTCGCGCACGGCCAGTATGTGCGATGCCCGGCCCGCTTCCCTGAGCGCATGGCGCAGGGGCGTGGGATCGTCCGCGGGGCGCCGCACCGACGGGACGTCCAGCGCATCCCGCGCCGTGTACATGAGATATAGATTGGTCTGCAGCGCATCCGGGATGGAGTGGTGACGCCGGGTCAGTTTCAGGGTGTAGATGCTGTCGCGCAGCAATGCCCGGCGGATGCCATAGGCCACGGAGGCGGTGATCATGAGCGGGATGATGACGTTGTAGTCGCGCGTCATCTCGAAAACCATGACGATCGCGGTGATCACGGCCCCAGTGGCGCCGGCCACGACACCTGCCATGCCGATCATCGCCGTGGCCGGCACATCCAGGGGCACGCCGGGGAGATGGCCGTTGAGCAGGGCCGCATAGGCCCCCCCCAGGGTGGCCCCCAGAAAAAGCGAGGGGGAGAAGATGCCGCCCGAGGCCCCGGAGCCCAGGGCCAGTGACGTGGACACCAGCTTGGCCGCGAACAGCAGAAGCAGAAACGCGGGGGCCAGCAGCGGCTGGCACAGGACCTCCTGAATGGCCGCGTAACCTACGCCCTGGACGTAGTAGTGCCCGGAATAGCGCAGGAACAGGTACATCATGACCCCGAACACCAACATGCCAAGGGCGTGACGGGTGTAATAGTTACCGGGAAGTCGGTCGAAAAAGTCCTCGAAGACGTAGATGGATCGGGTGTAGACCATGGCCACCAGGCCCAGCAGCAGCCCGAAACCCAGATAGGCGATGAGCGTGCCCGGGGTGAAGTGGCCTACCCTTTGCAATATCAGGGCCGGGATGTGGAACGCAGGAGAGTCACCGAAGGCCAGCCGCCCGACGAAGGTCGCCGCGCCGGTGGCCAGGGCCACGGGGATCAGGGTTCGGGAACTGATCTCTGGCAGGATCAGCTCGATGGCGAAGAGCAATCCGCCGATGGGGGTGTTGAAGGTCGCGGCGATGCCGCCGCCCGCCCCGCAGCCGATCAGCGCCACGCGTTGCCATTGCGGCAGCTGCACCCACTGTCCTACCGTCGAGCCGAAGGCCGAACCGATCTGGATGATCGGGCCCTCCCGGCCCACGGCGGCGCCCGAGCCGATGGAGATCGCCGAGGCGAGCGACTTGATGACGGAGACCACGGGACGGATGATGCCGCGGCCGTAATAGATCGCCTCCATCACCTCCGGTACGCCGTGGCCCTTGGCCTCGGGGGCGAAGTTCTTGACGAGGAATGCGACCAGGAGACTGCCTAGCACAGGGGCAAGGATGATCCAGGCCCCCCACGGGCCGGCCGGGGTATGGACGCTGGTGTTGTAAACAAGGGAGAGCTTGCCGAGGAAAAACAGGTTGTGGAACAGCGCGATCAGGCCTCTGAACAACACCGCGCCCGCGCCGGCGACCAAGCCCGTCAGGATCGCAAGCAACGAAAAGCGCAACATTGAAGCGGCCGGGATGCGGATTCTCATTTCCGTGTGATGTGTCGCCCGCCATGAATTTTGCACTCAATCGGCAGGCGCTGGCGATTCCAGCTTCCAGTCCACGTGGTTTGTCAGGTCGGGGGGTCTGGAAAAGTGGGGGCACCTCCGGGCGGGTTTGCGGATCAGTCTGTTTCAGGTAGCCCGGTTCCGATAGGGACGATAACAGACAGGGCAAGGCCGCTGCATACAGGATAGTTCTCTACCACACGGGAAACACACCATGAAACTCGTGCAGCGAAACCTCATCACTCTCTCCCGCTGGGGGAGAGCTAGGAGAGGGGGAAGCGTTCATGGACGGCCCTCTCTCCAACCGCCCCAAGGGGGTGGGGGCATTTCATGAGCGAGGGTGGCGTATCCCGCCATGAACAGTTAGGTCTCACCTGGTCGTGACCGACCTACCCGATGGACACAAGGCAGGGACTGCGACACATTTGCAGCCGTGGCAGATCGAGTAAACGGTACCTGGTCATTATTGGATGGGGTGTAGCTTGCCACCAAAGAAGGTCATCACAGTCATCGGCGCCACGGACGCGCAGGACCGTGGCGATCAATGGCTTTATTGTCGATCGCCTCGGTAACACCAATTGCACCGCAGCGGCAGGGGACTCAAGATGGCGGCTTCGCTTTGCGCTTTTGCCCACCGCACTTACCATTGACCCGCCGGCCCGAAACCGGCTTCTTCGGAGTTGCGTTTCGCGGCTGCGTACGGTAGGTGAAACTAGTGTTAACACGCCCTGGTTCGCGAATGAGATGGATAGCGTCAAAGAAAACAATAAGGTGAACCCGCCCCGCTCCTACGTCGAAGACGCCGCCTGCGCCATGCTGTACTACGCTGCCGAACGTACGCTGATGGCCTGGGTGCGCGTGGCGCTGGGAATGATGGCGCTTGGCTTCGTAATCGACCGCTTCGGGTTAGTGATGCGCATGATGCCGCACCACTCCGGGACCGCGGAACCAGCCACCATGTATTCGTTTTGGGCCGGTACCGTCTTGGTACTCGGCGGCGCAGTACTGGCCGTGGTAGCAGCCATACGCTATATCGGCCTGGAGATGCGGTTCCGGCGCGATGGTTGCGGCGCTCCTGGGCATGGTTTGCCGCTCGGGGTGTTTTTCACGCTTTTCATCGCCCTGGTCGGCGTGGCGATCGCGATCTATCTGGCGACGGTGAGATACTGAGCCTGGCAAGCGGCACCGAGAAGAACGTCGCTTAAAGGAAAGGCGCCGGAAACAGGGTGTCTCCGGCGCGGCGTGCACAAGAAAAACGGGTAGCCCTCAGAACGGGATGTCGTCGTCCAGATCGTCGAAACCGCTGCCGGCCCCCGGCTTGGCGCCGCCTCCGGCGCCCTCCGAGGCGCGTCGCGGCTCGTCCCGGGGTTCGTCGTATTCTGCCGCCCCCCCTGCGCCTCCGCGAGCGCCCAGCATCTGCATGCGGTCGCCGCGGATCTCGGTGGTGTACCTGTCCTGGCCCTCCTTGTCCTGATACTTGCGGGTACGCAGGCTGCCCTCCACATAGATCTGGCTGCCCTTCTTCAGGTACTGGCCGCAGATCTCGGCCTGCCTGCCGAAGAACACCACCCGGTGCCACTCCGTGGCCTCCTGGCGCTCCCCGTCCTTGCCCTTCCACGTGTCCGTGGTGGCCACGGACAGGTTGGCAATGGCATCGCCGCTGGGCATGTAGCGCACCTCGGGGTCGCGCCCCAGGTTGCCGACCAGGATTACTTTGTTCACTGAAGCCATTTACGTATCTCCCCTTTTCAACAGATGGGCGATGCCTTCCTCGTCCCAGCCGGTCTGGCTGACCTTGAGCATCACTGTACCTTCTTCGTGCAGCACCGTCACGGCCTCGACGCCGGCGAAGATGGCCAGCTGGCCGGCCAGCTTCTCGGCCTCGGAGGCCAGCATGGCGCCGACATGGAACATCTGGGTCTTGACCCGGGGCGGCGCCGTCATCGTGGTCGCCAGGGCGACCCAGATCAGCATCAATAGCGCGCAGAACAGGAACACCGAGTAATAGCCGACGTGCTGGGCCAGCCAGCCGCCCACCACGGCGCCGACGAACAGTCCGCTGGCCTGGGAGGTGTTGTATACGCCCATGGCCGTCCCCTTGGACTCGGGCGGCGCGATCTTGGACACCAGGGAAGGCAGGCTGGCCTCGAGGATGTTGAAGGCGATGAAAAAGATCAGAAGGGCGAACACTACGCCCCAGAACAGCTTTAGCGAGGCGGCCAGGGCGAACTGGGCGACCACCATCAGGATCACCGCGCCGGTGAGGGTCTGCTTGAGCTTGCCCTGTTTCTCGCCGTAGATGATCGCCGGGACCATGAAGATGAAGGAGAGGATCATCACCGGCAGATAGATCATCCAGTGTTCCGTGACCGGCAGGCCGTCCTGGGCCAGGGCGAAAGGCACCACGTTGAACATGGCCATCTGCGAGGCGTGCAGCGCGAAGATGCCCCAGTCCAGGCGCAGCAGTTGGGGATTGCGGATGACGTCCTTGAGCCGCGCCGGGTTGGCCTCGGCATCGGAGTGGAAGGCCGTCTTGCCCGGGTTCGGCGTCACGAACAGGACGACCAGGACTGCCAGGATGGTCAGGATACCGGTCAGGACGAAAATGCCGGACATGCCGATCCAGCGGTAGATCGCCGGGCCGGAAGCCATCGAAATCGCGAAGGCCAGACCGATGGTACTGCCGATCGTGGCCATGGCCTGGGTCCGCTTTTCGTCCCGGGTCAGGTCGGCCACCAGGGCCGTGATCGCGGCGGAGATTGCACCGGCGCCCTGCAAGGCCCGGCCGGCGATGATGCCGTAGATGCTCTGCTCGTGTGCACCCCAGGCGGCCAGGAAGCTGCCCGCGGCGAAGATCACCAGGCCGGCGACGATGATCGGCTTGCGGCCGATCTTGTCCGAGGCCATGCCGAACGGCAGCAGCAGGATCGCCTGGGTCAGGCCGTAGATACCCAGGGCCAGGCCGATCAGGACGTGGCTCGGCGTCAGCGACTTCGCGTACAGGGCGAAGACCGGCAGGATGAGGAACATGCCCAGCATGCGCAGGCCGAAAATGGAGGCCAGGGATGCGGAGGCACGGCGTTCCAGCGGTGTCATGCCAGCGTGGGGGGAAGAGGTCTGGGTCGTCACTTTGTCAGGTCGTCGTGGATACAAATCCGCCGTATTCTAGCTGCTTTGGACGCCGCCCCGCAGCGGCCTTGGAGGAGGCCGGGGTACCGCTCCAGGCTCGATCCCCCTTGCGATCGTCCGTTACGGCCCGCTGTCCGCCGCGAGAAAATCCAGGGCCCGCTGCCGCAGCCAGCGGAAGTCACCCGGGAAGGGTCCGCTGACGAAGCCCACATGACCGCCCTGGGCCGGGAATTCCAGCACCACCCGATCGGATACCTCCGACTGCCCTGGCAGGCTCTCCCACGGCATGAAGGGGTCGTTGCGGGCATTGATGACCAGCGTGGGCACCCTGATGCGGCCCAATCCCGCCTTGCAGGCCGCCTGACGCCAGTAATCGTCGGCATCCCTATAGCCGTGCAGGGGGGCGGTGACCAGATCGTCGAAGCCGCGCAGGCTATGGACCGCCTTCAGCGCCCTGCGTTCATACAGGCCGGGATAGACGTCCAGCTTGGCCAAAGACTTGGCCTTGAGGGTCCGGAGGAAGTGGGCCGCGTAGACCCGGTTGAACCCCCGGTCCAGGGCCGCCCCCGCCGCCGGCATGTCCAGCGGGGCTGAGATGGCCACG
>JBJKSP010000307.1:0-3795 GCA_046703865.1 Thiobacillaceae bacterium | reverse complement strand
ATGTCGCTGAGCACAATACCCACCCCAAGCCCTTCATATGGACCGCCAAAGCCAATGACATCCTGCAGAAGGTCATCCGCGCCAACGCTCGGTTAAGTTCCAAGAACAATGAAGCACTACACTAGGGGCTTCACCGTGCCGCGCATGTTGGGGTCGTCCATGGCGGGGGGGCCCTGGTAGTTGGGATTGGGCTGGACGGGTTCGCGCACGTCAGGGGGCGTTTCGCGGACGGTCTGTGCCTGGAAGCGGGCGGCCTGCTCTTCGGCGGGCACGTTGCCCAGGCGATTGAGTTCCACCACCTCCATGTTTTCGGGGTTGCTCCCCTCCGGCGTGACACCCCGCACGCGGGTGTCATGGGGGGACGGTTCGTAGACCTCGGACTGGGGCACCCGCTGGCGGATACGGGTCCGATTGGCCTGCAGGGTGTCGAGCTTCTGCTGCATGCCGGCGATGTCCCGCTCCAAGCCGGAGAAGAGTTCCTTTGCCGCGCCTTCAAGTGCACGCTGATGCATGCCCTGGCGGAAGCGTTCCGGCGGCGTGCTGGAATATCTGCGGCGCAGGGACAGCTCATGCTCCACGTTCCCCACGGCCTCGCGGCGCAGGGCGGCATCGTCCATCTTCGTGATCCAGGGCGTACCCAGCTCCTGGGAGAGCTGATATTGCTTTTTCAGCAGGTCGAACATGCGTTGCACCAGTCCCTGGAATTCCTCCACCGTGAACCCCCAGTCCTGGATCTCCTGGGCCGTGGGTGCGACGGCTTCTACCGGGTAGTTTTGGCCCAGGGCCGGACTCGGGAAAGTGGTGGCCAGCATGGCCCACGAGACGAATACAAATCCAAGCAGTCCTCGGAGCTTGGACGCGACAGATCCCATGCCCCACATTGGCATCGGAAGCTCCGTCAGTTGAACTACTTCAATTGTAGGAAAATTGTGGAATATAAGACCCGCATATCGTTTATTTGGGTCGTTCCAATGATGCCTGGAAGGGGGTGGGCTTAGCAGTGCCTGCCGCCGGAACGATGGGAAGCGCTGGGACGGTGGTCGGAGCATTCACCCCCCTCGGCCGCGCCCTGGGCTTGGGTGATCCGGTGCGTGGCTTTGCACTGGCGGCCTTGCCGGCTTCCCTTGGGGTCCGGGCTGGGCGCAACGCTGTCCCAGGCCTTCTTGGTGTGAATGCTGAGGTCGGTGTGGTCGGCGCGCGAGGTGCCTGACGGAAGGCGAGCGGCAGGCACCAGGCGCCCAGGGGTTTCGGGGATAATGCCCCTTCAGCCAGCCCCCGACGCCCACCATGGACGCCACCGAGATCACCCCCGCCACCACCGCCGACCTGCCCGCCCTGGCGGATCTGCTGGCCGAGCTGTTCGCCCTGGAAAGCGACTTCGTCCCGGACCGGGCGAAGCAGCTCGCCGGACTGCACCTGATCCTGGACAACCCCGCCCTGGGCCGGCTGTTCGTGCTGCGGGTGGACGGCCGGGCAGCGGGCATGGCCAATGCCCTCATCACGGTCAGCACCGCCGAGGGCGGTCGGGTGCTGCTACTGGAGGATGTGATCGTGGCGCGGGAATACCGCGGGTCGGGCCTCGGGCGGCGGCTGGTGGAACACGTCCTGGCCTGGGCGGCGGGGCAGGGGATGAGGCGGGTGACCCTGCTGGCGGACCGGGACAACCGGGCCGCCCTGGATTTTTACGCCCGGCTGGGGTTCGAACCCTCGGCCATGCAGGTGTTGCGCAAGTCCCTGGGCGGCCCCGACCGGCCCTGAATTGTCGCATTTGCGACAAGCGCCCGCCCGTTTCGATCTCCTTTCTTGTATTCAGACCGCACTGTCTACACTGGGTGGGTAGGGAATACCCCGGGCTCGGAGCCGGGTGGCATGGCTGTTGCTCATGGTGGGGCTGGCCATGCCGGCGCCAGGGGTATTCCTTGGTCCGGCACATCTGATTTGGAGACCCGCGTGAGACCGATCCGCTGCCCGAACCCCGTCCCCGCCCAGCGGAAGGCATGGCGTGAATAGGAATGCCCACCTGCGGGAGGCGCCCCGGGCGGATTGCACCGCCTGTCCCCACCGGGACACCTTGCTCGCCGCCGGCCGCTGCGTACCGGGGGATGTGTGCCTGCGCGTGGAGAGCGGCCGCCAGATCGACCGGTTCCTGCGCCGCAATCCCGAATACGCCGAATCCTGCCTGGACGACCCGTTCTGGGAGCGGCGCGCCATCGCGGTGCGCTACGCGCCCGGGGAGGCGGCGGGCCGGCTGTTGCACGACCCCGACGAGGTGGTGCGCCGTGCGGTGGCCACCCGACTCGCGCCGGACGAACTGGTCGCCCTGGCCAGGGACCCGGACCGGGAGGTGCGCGTGACGGTGGCCAGCCGCATGACCCCCCAGCGCCTGGCCCTGCTCATCTCCGATCCGGACTACATGGTCCGCGTCCAGGTGGCGCGCCGCCTGCCCCACGGCTCATTGCCCCGCATGGCCCGGGACCCCGAGCGTGAGGTGCGCAAGGAGGTGGCCCGGCGCCTGCCGGCCTTCGTCCTGAAGAAGATGGCCCGGGACGAGGATGCCGAGGTCCGGCGCATCGTCGCCGGACGCATGCTGCCCGAGGACGCTGCCGGCATGCTGGGCGACGCGGACTGGCTGGTGCGCCTGGAGGCGGCGGAACACGCACCGCCGGAGGCCCTGGCCCGGCTCTCCGACGACCCCGAGGCCGACGTCCGGGCGGTGGTGCGACGCCGCCTGGAGGACCTGACCCAATACGACGAGGAGTTCTCATGAACAGCTGTCTCCCCGACGATCAATCCCTGCAGCGCTTCATCGCCGAGATCGGGAAGCTGCCCCCGAGGCCCCACCATACCACCCTGCTGTCCGCGGCCCGGGCCTTGGTGCCAATGTGCGATTTCCAGGCTTCCCTGACCCGGTCCGGCTGGTATCGGCCCGGCGGCATCGTCCGTCCCGACGGCACCCGCCTCGCCGACGACCTGGAGGACTGGGCCGAGGCGGAGCTGGACGATTGCGACGGCGACATGGGCGAGCTGGTGGAGCGCCATGCCGAAGAAGGCCTGCTGGCCACCCAGTTGTCCGGGCGCACCCATTATTTCGTGGGCGTCTTCGGGCCCGCCCCGGCGGACTTCATCCAACTGGAGGAGGAGGAGTTGCAGGAGGTCCTGGACCGGGTGCTCATCGATCCGGAGAACCCGCCCGCGGACCTGCAGGAACTCACCGACCCCATGGCCCCGCACACCGTGGACGCCCACGCCGTGGGCCGGTCGCGCTATCGTTTCCGGCGCCTGACCGACGTGCACCAGGTCCTGGCCCGCCAGCCGGCCCCCATCGGCGGCCAGTCCGCACTGGGACGCTTCATGTCCGAATGGGAGGCCAGCACCGCCGCCGACCAGGACAGCTTCAGCGACCACTGGATCGTGGCGGTGCGGGAACACCAGGACCGCTACCGCAACACCGTCATGACCGCCAACCCGGTGTCCCGCCACACCCGGAAGCTCAAGCCCTTCCACTGGGACACGGCCCGGACGGGCGTGGATTTCGGCAACCAGATCCACGCCTTCGACCGGGCGGCGGGCTATCCCGGCGCCTGGTACTTCCACATGGTGGCGGGGGCGCTGGTGCCGCGCGGCGTGGTCCATGCCGTGAAGCGGGACGTGGACGCGGGGTTCAGCTATTTGGGCGACAGGGAACTGGCCCTGCTGGAGGGCTGGCTGGACGCGCGGTATACGAACTAGGACGTGTCATTGCACCGCCGGCCCCGTCCCGGATGTAGGCTTTGCGACAGGCGCTCGTCTATAAAT
>JBJKSP010000306.1:0-3335 GCA_046703865.1 Thiobacillaceae bacterium | reverse complement strand
TCCCTGGCGTACGAGGCGGACAAGGCCGCCGAGCTGGCCAAGGCCGACCTCACCACGGACATGGTAGGCGAGTTTCCCGAGCTTCAGGGCACCATGGGCCGCTACTACGCCCTCCACGATGGCCTTTCGCCGGAAATCGCGGATGCCATCGAGCACCATTACAAGCCCCGCTTCGCCGGCGACAGCCTGCCCCGCGGCCAGGTGGGGGTCGTGGTCGCCCTGGCCGACAAGCTGGAGAGCCTGGTGGGCATCTTCGGCATCGGCCTCGTGCCCACCGGCGACAAGGACCCCTTCGCCCTGCGCCGGGCCGCCCTGGGCGTGTTGCGCATGCTGATGGAGAAGGGCCTCCCCCTGGACCTCATGCAATTGCTGGAACGGACCGGTGCCCATTTCTCCGACGAACGGATCGCCAGCAGCGCGGCCGTGGACGTCTTCCGCTTCATGCAGGACCGGCTACGGGTCTATCTCAGGGACCGGGGCTACGCCGCCCACGAGGTGGAAGCGGTGGTGGTCCAGTCGCCCCCCCGCATCGACCGCGTGCCTGCCCGCCTGGCCGCCGTGCGGGAATTCCGGAGGCTGCCCGAGGCGGCGGCCCTGGCCGCCGCCAACAAGCGCATCCAGAACATCCTGAAGAAGGCCGGCAGCGCGGCCGGCAGCGTGGAGCCCGCCCTGCTCCAGGAAGAGGCGGAACGCCGGTTGTATGAAACCCTGCTCGAGGTCGAACCCGGGGTGGAGGCCAGCGTGGCCGACCTGGACTACACCGGTGCGCTCAAGGCGCTGGCCGGCACCCGGGCGGCGGTGGACCGCTTCTTTGACGAGGTCATGGTCATGACCGAGGAGCCGCTGCTCAGGACCAACCGCCTGGCCCTCCTGCACCGCCTGGGACGCACCATGAACTGCGTGGCGGACATCGCGCAGCTCAACACGCGCTAAGCTGCGTCAGAATGGCCGCCCCGGGCGGCGAACGGGTGTGGGTGCGATATTACTGCCGGCCGGACTGAGGGTTTCGCTGACAGTTTTTTCAGCTACCGGGTCAGGGCCAGGATCCACATCACCACGACGTTGAGCATGGCCAGGAAGACGGAGGCGCTGCCGATGTCCTTGGCCCGCTTGGCCAGGGGGTGTGTCTCCAGGGAGGTGCGGTCCACCGTGGCCTCAATGGCGGAATTCACCAGCTCCACCACCAGCACCAGGATCACGCTGCCCACCATGAGCGCCCGGGCCAGATTGTCATGGCTCAGCAGGAAGGCCAGGGGGATCAGCACCGCCGCCAACAGCACCTCCTGCCGGAAGGCGTCTTCGTGCCGGTAGGCGGCGCCCAGGCCGTCCAGGGAATAGGTGAAGGCATTCCAGACCCGCTTGAGGCCGGTCTTGCCTTTGTAGGGACTCTCGCGGGTCGTCATGTCGCCTTCCTGTACCTCCCCTACCTGTTCGCCCCGGGGCAGGGTCATGGCCGTTGCCCGGCCTTTCCATCCCGGGCGCCCACGCCTCAGTCCGTCATTGACCATGCGCGTTCAACCCGAATTCATGCCTTCCAGGCCAGGTCCAGTTCCCGTGCCGCCTTGACCTCGTCCAGGCGTCGTACCGGCAGGCGATGGGGGGCGGTCCTGACCAGTTCCGGCTGGGTCTCCGCCTCCTCCTTGACCTTGGCCATGGCCGCGACGAAGGCGTCCAGGGTCTCCCTGCTCTCGGTTTCGGTCGGCTCGATGAGCAGGCACTCCGGCACCAGCAGCGGGAAATAGGTGGTGGGCGCGTGGAAACCGTAATCCAGCAGCCTCTTCGCGAAGTCCATGGCCGAGATCCCGGTAGCCTCCTTGAGGCGTTTCAGGGTGACGATGAACTCGTGGCTTGCGCGCCGCCGGGGAAAGGCCAGGTCGAAGCCCGCCCGGGCGAGCTCCACGGCCAGGTAGTTGGCGTTCAGGGCCGCGTAATCCGCCACGCGGTGCATGCCTTCCCGACCCAGCATGCGGGCGTAGACCCAGGCCCTGAGCAGCACCCCCATGTTGCCGCCATAGGCGCTCATGCGCCCGATGGACTGGGGGCAGTCGGCCTCTTCCGCCCAACGGTAGAAGCCCCGGTCCTCCACCACGACGGGGATGGGAAGGAATGGTTTGAGGCGCTCGGACACCCCCACCGGACCGGCGCCCGGCCCGCCGCCGCCGTGGGGGGTGGAGAAGGTCTTGTGCAAATTCATGTGGATGACGTCGAAACCCATGTCGCCGGGCCGCACCCGGCCCAGGATGGCGTTCAGGTTGGCACCGTCGTAATAGGTCAGGCCGCCGGCCTCGTGGACGACCGTCTGGATCTCCATGATGGCCTGCTCGAACACGCCCAGGGTGGAGGGATTGGTGAGCATCAGTCCGGCCGTGTGGGGTCCCACGGCGGCCCTCAGGGCGGCCAGGTCCACGCCGCCCTGGAGGTCCGTAGGGATCTCCCTCACCTGGTAGCCGCACATGATGGCGGTGGCCGGGTTGGTGCCGTGGGCGGCATCGGGGACGATGATCTCCCGCCTCTCGGTGTCGCCGCGGGCATCGTGATACGCGCGGATCATGGCCACGCCGGCAAATTCCCCCTGGGCCCCCGCCATGGGGGCCAGGCTCACCCCGGCCATCCCGGTCACCTCCTTCAGCCACTCCTGGAGTTCGTGCATGCAGGCCAGGAACCCCTGCCCCG
Organism: Thiobacillaceae bacterium; assembly: GCA_046703865.1. Taxonomy (GTDB): domain Bacteria; phylum Pseudomonadota; class Gammaproteobacteria; order Burkholderiales; family Thiobacillaceae; genus JBJKSP01. The sequence goes on along the minus strand of JBJKSP010000306.1, from coordinate 662 downwards.
TGTCAGGGTCGGCCAGCGGGTGGCGCGCCAGGAACTGGGGCAGCATGGCCAGGCTGTTGCACGCCCGGGGGTTGTACTTCATGGTGCAGGAGCCCAGGGGGTAGAACTGGGTGTCGATGGAGAAGTTCTTCTGGGACAGCCCGGTGTAGTGGCGGACCACGTCCAGCTCCGAGACCTCGGGCAGGCCGGGCGGCTCGGCGCGCAGCAGTTCGGACGGCAGGTCGTCGACGGCACCCGGTGCCGGAACCTGGGCCCCGGCCCGGCGGCCCGGGCGGGAGTGTTCGAATATCAGCATGGACGCGGCGGATCAATCAGAGGGGTTCGCCCCGGACAGCGGCCAGGGCGGCGTCGTAGTTTGGCTCCTGGGTGATCTCGGGGACCATCTGCGTGTAGAGCACGCGGTCGTTCTCGTCCAGGACGATCACCGCCCGGGCCAGAAGGCCGGACAGCGGCGGGTCCATGATCATGACGCCGTACAGCTTGTGGAAGTCGCGGCCCCGCATGGTGGACAGGGTGACCACGTTCTCCAGGCCCTCGGCACCGCAGAAACGGGCCTGGGCGAAGGGCAGGTCGGCGGAGATCACCAGGACCACGGTATTGGGCAGGGTAGCGGCCTCGGCATTGAAACGCCGCGCCGACGCCTGGCAGACCGGGGTGTCCAG
>JBJKSP010000305.1:0-3156 GCA_046703865.1 Thiobacillaceae bacterium | reverse complement strand
AAGCGGTCCATGTGGCGCTACCTCGGCATATCGTGGCGGCGTGCCGGCACAACGGCGTCGGTCGCCTGCTCCACATGAGCGCGTTGCACGCCGACGCGGCTGCGGGGCCCAGTGAGTACCTGCGCTCCAAGGGCGAGGGCGAGGATATCGCACACGGTGCGGCCCAATACGGCATCAACGTCACCAGCTTCAGGCCGTCGATCATCTTCGGCCCCGGGGATCACTTTTTCAATCGCTTCGCGCGGCTGTTAAGGCGGGTGCCGTTGATGCTGCCCCTGGCCTGTCCCGAGACACCTTATGCGCCGATTTTCGTGGAGGACGTGGCGCAGGCGTTTACCCGCGCCTTGTTGAACCGCCATACATTCGCTCAGCGCTATGAGCTGTGCGGCCCGCGCCGTTATACGCTGCGTCAGTTGGTGGAATATACCGCCCAGGTTATCGGACGACGCACACTCATCGTGGGGCTGGGGGACACATTGTCACGCCTGCAGGCGCGGCTCCTGACCTATGCACCGGGTCAGCCGCTGACCTATGACAACTACCTGTCCATGCGCGCCGGCGGCGCCTGCGACGGAACGTTTCCTGACGCGTTCGAGGTGACGCCCACCGCCGTGGAAGCGACGGTTCCCTATTTCCTGGGGCATCTCAACGAACGCGCTCAACGTTATCATGCCTATCGCCGTGCCGGGCGACAGGAATAAAATGACCGCAGGTCGCGGGCCAAATCCCCATTCGAGCCTTTTCCCGACTTGCGATCTGTGACCGAGCCGTCCGGGCCATAGACGCAGGCGGCGGCTCTTTCCTGAACGGAGTTCACCATGGATATCTACAAAGTCGGCGGTGCGGTGCGGGACAGGCGCCTAGGGCTGGCGGTGGTGGACACCGATTGGGTGGTGGTGGGCGCCACGCCGGAGGAGATGCTGGCCAAGGGTTTTCAGCAGGTGGGCAAGGATTTCCCCGTGTTTTTGCATCCACAGACCCACGAGGGATACGCCCTGGCGCGCACCGAGCGCAAGGTCGCCCCGGGCTACAAGGGCTTTACCGTCCACGCCGCCCCCGATGTCACGCTGGAAGAGGATCTGCGACGCCGCGATCTGACCATCAATGCCATGGCCGAAGCCAGCGACGGGCGGTTGATCGATCCGTTCGGCGGGGCGCAAGACCTGGATCGGCGGGTGTTGCGTCACGTGTCACCGGCGTTCACTGAGGACCCGGTGCGAATCCTGCGCGTGGCGCGCTTTGCGGCGCGGTTTATTCCCCGCGGTTTTCACATCGCCCCCGAGACGCTGGTGCTGATGCGGGACATGGTGGCGGCGGGGGAAGTGGATGCCCTGGTGCCGGAGCGGGTGTGGAACGAGATGCAGCGCGCGCTGGGTGAAGACAGGCCGGCCGGTTTTTTTCAGACCTTGCGGGACTGCGGCGCCCTGGCGCGCTTGTTTCCCGAGATCGATCGGTTGTTCGGTGTGCCCCAGCCGCCGCAACACCACCCGGAAGTGGACTGCGGCATACACACCTTGATGGTGGTGGATCAGGCGGCGCGGTTGTCGCCCGATAATCGGGTACGCTTTGCCGCCCTGATGCACGATCTGGGTAAGGGGCGGACGCCACCGGAGATGTGGCCCCGCCACGCGGGTCACGAGGAGCGCAGCGTGACACTGGTGGGGAAATTGTGCAAACGCCTGCGTGCGCCGCATGATTACCGGGATCTCGCGGTGCTTACCGCCCGTTATCACGGGCATGTCCACCGTGCCGGGGAGTTGCGCCCCGGGACCTTGTGGGAAGTGCTCCATAACGCCGACGCATGGCGCCGTCCGGAGCGCTTCGAACAGTTCCTCCTGGCTTGCCAGGCCGATGCCCAGGGCCGTACCGGTTTTGCAGACAGGCCGTATCCCCAGGCCGACATACTGCGCCGTGCCCAACCCGCCGCGGGCGCGATAAGCGGCGCGGCCCTGGCCGCCCAGGGTGTGTCCGGCCCGGCCCTGGGGGAGGCATTGCGCCGTCTGCAGATCGACGCCATTTCCGCCGCGCTGGTGGACCGGGGTCGCGATGGGGGATGATTCTGCGCATTCATTCACAGTCTCGGGGTGTGTCCGTCCTTATACTTAACCTCGCTTTACCGGCGCCGATATAGTCTGTGGCTTGACGGGGCGGGTGATGGATCAGGGATTAACGAACTTCAGGGTGGTATTCCGATGTTTTCCGATAAACAGTCAGATGAGCGCCTCATCATCGAGGGCGTAAATGAAGACAATAAGGTCTTTCGCCCCAGCGATTGGGTGGAGCGTATATCGGACCATATGGCCAGTTTTGGCGCCGACCACCGACTGCGCTATTCCAAGGCGGTACACCCGTGCATGATCGACGGGCACAAGTGTCTGGTGGTGGCAAAGGACCTGCAGGAAATCGATCCCTTGTTCTTTGATTACGTTCTGAAGTTCGCCCGCGACAACCGGCTCAGGATCCAGGAGGACCGCCGCTGCGCCCAGTGTACGGTGCAAGATGACCGCCGTCACGAGGCGTGGGACTATAATACCCTGAGTGCCTGATGCGCATCGAGTTCCCGCTATCGGGGCGGTCGCTGCATCTCGTGCATTCACCCCCTGCTTCCCTGCATTAACAGTTGCAACTTATAAGCCCGCAGTGACACTGCCCGGCGGGGGCGCCGTCGGGTCATCGTCTGTTTGATCGTATTTTGAGGGTACAGAGGCGGTTCCGGCGGCCGCTCGGATAGTTGTTGACTTACGGCGAAATATCGTGACATTCTTAACTACCCGGTCCCCGTCGTTCGGCGGCGTTACATCGATGTACACAGCGCAGATAGGTTCTATCGAGCCTCGTTAAATTCCGCACCTGCCAGGAGGTGAGAAATGTATGGAGAGCGCCATAATCTCATTCACGAGTTTCCCGAATTCCGCAGCACCATTCAGCATCTCAAGGTTCACGACCGCGGTTTCGCCCGCCTCCTTGCTGAATACGACGTTACGGATAAGCGTATCTACGGCATAGAGCAGCAGCTGCAGCCTGTTGCAGATATGTATCTGGAAGAACTGAAAAAGCAACGCTTGAAACTGAAGGATCAGCTCTACGCCATTCTCAGGCACCACAATAGTCTTGAGATGAACGTCTGAGTGCGGCGCCACTCCCGCGACTGCACAT
>JBJKSP010000304.1:0-13859 GCA_046703865.1 Thiobacillaceae bacterium | reverse complement strand
GTGTGGGGGATCTCGATCTCGCCATAGCCGGGCAGTCTGGAAAAGCACTGCCGACCGTCTCCCTCGTAATACCACTTCCCCAAACGGCAGGCAGTATGGCTAGCGAAATCCCCCTCGGTCTTGTCCGACAGGGCCAGAAACACCTTGTAGACCTCCATCTTGTAAACCAGGTGATCCACCTTGGCCGTCTCCACGAAACTGCGCAGGGAACTGGCAGCGATGGTACCGATCATCTGATTGGATACCTCCATCAGATTCTGCATGCCGACATAGGCGTGCTGATTGTCCTGATGGAAGGAGGCGGTCTGCTCCGGATCCACCTGTACCTGATCCCTGACCTGGGTGGCCTCATCCTGAACCGTCTTGACCAGTCCCGAGATCTCGTTGGTGGCACCCCGGGTGCGTTCGGCCAGCTTTCTCACCTCGTCGGCCACCACCGCAAAGCCTCGCCCGTATTCTCCTGCCCGGGCCGCTTCGATGGCGGCGTTCAGGGCCAGCAGGTTGGTCTGATCGGCGATCTCCTGGATCAGCTTGACGATCCCGTCGATCTCACCGGTGCGGTCGTGCAGTTGGGCCACGGCCGAGGACGTGTCGTTGAGCCGGGTGGCGAAGGTCTCCATGTTGCCGGCGATGCGCTCGAGGGTGTTCAGATTGTCGCCCACCGTCTGAGTGGTGGTGACCACCCGGTCGGTTTCCTGCTTCATCGTTTGGGCCAAGGTGGACATGGAGGACTGGGACAGCTTGAGCGACTCGCTGAAGTCGCCCATGTACCGGGTGAGCCCTTTCAGCAGCGACAATTCCTTGGAACCGTGCTGGGTCTGCATCTTGTTCGCCTGTTCTTCATCCCGGATCTGATCCAACTGATGACGCAGGGAGGCGTTTTCCTTCTCAAGCTGGTTAACGCGCTCCTGCAGCGAAGTCACCCGATTGCCTGAATTGAACAGCATAGCTGGGTCTCCTGAATTGCTCGAATAGGGAAGCGGGTAGGTGCCTCTGCGAGGCGTTTGCTCAACGGGCGATACAATAGGAAATGAACAGCCACGTTCAGGTGGGCAGAGGTCGGTCCTAAAATTGGCACCCTACCTTTCATACGCGTGCCAGGCTGATATTTCCCCATGAATAGCCACATTTACGGCCAGGCGCCGAAATTCTTGAGTGTCCTGCCGCCACTCTCCGTCTACGTCCACATCCCCTGGTGCGTGCGCAAATGCCCGTATTGCGACTTCAATTCCCACCCGGCGTCCGACGACATCCCCGAAAAGGCCTATCTGGATGCCCTGGAGCGGGATCTGGAATCCTGCCTGCCCAGGATCTGGGGACGGCAGGTGCGATCGGTGTTCATCGGTGGCGGCACGCCCAGCGTGTTCACGGCGGCAGGCATCGACCGGTTGCTGACCATGGTGCGCACCCGTCTCTCGGTCAGCCCCCGGGCCGAGATCACCCTGGAGGCCAATCCCGGCACTTTCGAAATCGCCCGCTTCAGCGGCTATCGCTCGTCCGGCGTGAATCGGCTGTCCCTGGGCATTCAGAGCTTCAACCCGGTTCATCTCAAGGCCCTGGGGCGCATCCACGACCATCGGGAGGCTAGTGCCGCAGCGGAGACGGCGCTCAGGATGTTCGACAACGTCAATCTGGACTTGATGTATGCCCTGCCGGGACAGTCCCTGGAAGATGCACGAAGAGACCTGGAACGGGCCGTAGGCTATGGACCCGCCCATTTGTCCGCCTACCATCTCACCCTGGAACCCCATACCGCCTTCGCCGCTGCGCCGCCGGAATTGCCGGACGGGGAATTAGCCGCCGACATGCAGGTCATGGCGGAGGAGACCCTTGCAGGCGCGGGATACCGGCACTATGAAACCTCCGCTTTTGCCAAGCCCGGATATCAATGCCGCCACAACGTGAATTACTGGCAGTTCGGCGATTATCTGGGCCTGGGTGCGGGTGCCCATTCGAAGCTGAGTTTTCCGGAGGCCATCCGGCGCGAGGCGAGGGTGCGCCATCCCAAGGCCTACATGGCTGCACTGCTTTCCCCTTCGGAAAGCGAAGTGGATGGGCATATCGCCGAGATGCGCTCTCTGAGCCGGTCCGATCGGGTGTTCGAGTTCATGATGAATGCCCTGCGCCTGACCGAAGGGGTCACCGACGACCTGTTCCAGGCCCGGACCGGGCTGCCCATCACGGCAGCGGAACAGGGGGTGCAGGCCGCCTGCGCCTGCGGGCTCCTGGAAAGGTTTCCCGGCGGCATACGGCCCACGGAGCGGGGCCGGCGCTTCCTGAACGATCTCCTGGAGCTGTTTCTGCCCTGAAGGGGTCTTGAGACCCGGTATTCAAACAGCGGCCAGGGTGGCCCGCCGCTTCTCCATCATTTCCTGCAGGATGGGGGCGCAGATCACGTCCAGGGCCAGTTTGAGCTTGCCCCCCGGAGCTATCATGGTGCTGGGCCGGCTCATCCGGGCACCCGGGATGCGGCGTATGAGGTCCGGGAAGTTGTGGCGATCCCGGTCGCGGAAGTGGATCACCAGCATGGATTCGTCGGGTGCAGGTACGTCGCGGGCGATGAAGGGATTTGAGGTGTCCACCAGCGGCATGCGCTGTATGTTGAGGTCAGTCAGGCCGAATTGGGGCACGATGTAGTGGAGGTAGTCGTCCAGCCGGCGCAGGATGGTCTCCACTGATTCCTCACGGCTGCAATAGCCCTTGTCGCAATCCCGATGGATCTTCTGGATCCATTCCAGGTTGATGGCCGGGGCCACCCCGATGAGCAGGTCCACGTACTGGGCCACGTCGATGCCCCTTTGCCCCACCCGCCGGTCGATTTCCGGCGGGAAATGGCGCGAATCCACCTGACGTCGGGTCCAGGTCTCGGCCATTAGGCCGCCGTGCTGGCCCTCATACAGAAGGATGTCGCTGCCTGAGGGCAGGGGCTTCCAGGGGGTGAACTCGCCTATGGGGACGCCCAGCTTGCGGGCGCGCTCCTCGTTGTGGGCATAGTCTCGCAGGATACCGCTGCCGGTCTCGGCATAGGTCCTGAAGAAGGCCTCGAGTTCGGGGAAATGGTTGCATTCAGGGCCGAACCAGGAAAAGTGGCGGCCGCTGCCCTGGGCCTCGTCCAGCAGGGCGCGGAACTGGCCTTCTGTGTAGCGACGGAAGGAATCGCCATGGACGATGGCGGGTTTGATGTCGAGCCGTCGGAACACTTCCTTGAAGGCGTGGCGAACGGTGGACAGGCCTGCGCCGGAAGACCCGGTTACGGCGACGATGGGATGTGTGACTGACATCGATTGCGCTCCCCTGGGTGATCCAGCAATCAACGCGAACGCGTAATAGTAGCATTGCGGACCCTGTCGTCAGCAATCCAGGGCAATGGACCTTTGTATGGCTTTAGGGGGGCGATCCTACGAACGGATTAGGCTGTGGATCGGGGGACCGCTACCCGGCAACCGGTAGGGCGAAGCTGAAGGTCGCACCGGGATGGGGCTCTTCCTCCAGCCGGATGGAACTGCCGTGCAGATTGAGGATGCGCTTGACGATAATGAGGCCGAGTCCCCCCGAGGACCGCCCCATGCCATCCCGCAGGGGGGATGGGCGCTCGAACAGATGGCCGCGCAGAGGGGAGGGGATGCCGCTGCCGGTATCGGTCACCCGCACCCGTACCGATCCGGCATCGGACTTGAGTTCCACCGTGACCTGACCCCCGGCCGGGGTGTGGCGCAGGGCATTGTCCAGCAGGTTGGTCAGCACCCGCTCGATCATGCCCAGATCGGCCATGACCGGCGGTAGTGCCCCGTTGATCTCAGACGCTATGGCCACCCCGTTCTGCCGTGCCGAGAGTTCGAATTTCTGCAGGACGTCCTGCACCAGTTCGGGCAGGGAGAAGGACTCCTTCTGCGGTTTGATCAGCTCGCATTCCAGTTTGGCCAGTTCGAACAGTTCCTGGGCCAGCCTCCTCACCTTGCGCCTCTGGCGCACCGCGACCTCCAGATAGCGCTCCCGGTCCGCCTCCTGCAGGTTGGCGGATTTCAGCGAGAGGGTTTCCAGGTATCCCTGCAGGGAGGTCAGCGGTGTGCGCAGGTCGTGGGAGATGTTGGCCACCATCTCACGCCTTAACTGGTCCTGGCGCTGCAGTTCCTGCATCTGGGCCGCGATGCGTCCGGCCATGTGGTGATAGGCCTGCTGCAACTGGCCGATTTCATCTTCGCTGTTGCCGTCGGGACCGGGCGGCACCGCCATGGACTGGAAACCGCCTTGCTCCATGTCCTTCACTTCCAGCGTCAGCCGGCGCAGACGCCGGGTGATGAGGAAGAAGGCCGCGAGGCCCGCAGCCAGCGCGAGCACCAGCAGGCTGCCCAGCAGCCAAGAGGCGGTGGTGAAGGTATGGCTCTTCCAGACGTGTGCCGCCAGTCGGTCGTAGTCCTCGCCGGCCAGGATGATGTAGAGATAGCCCACGGTTACGCCCCCCTGTTTGATGGGGGCGGCGCTGAAGATCTTGCGTGCCGATACGCTGCGCGGGTCGTCGCCCAGGACGGGCAGCCGGGCGCCGCCGATGAACTCCCGGATGGGGGCCAGGTCCACCCATGACCTCTTGAGATGTCCCGCAGGCGCCACATCGGCATCCACATGACCAGCGCTGTTGAGCAGATAGACCTCGATGCTGGGATTGACCACCATGAGCATGTTGAACAATTGGTCCACTGCCGCCCGGTTCCATTTCAGGTCGCGTACCAGGTCGGTGTGTCCGGCGATATGCCGGGCCAGATCCAGGGACAGCGTCTGCAGCACCTCCTGCTGTTGCCGGCTGGTGGCGTCCATATAGATCCAGGCGGTGAAGCCGCCGCACAGGAGGGTGAGCCCGGCAAAGGCCAGGGCCAGGCGTCCGTAGAGGGTTCGGATCACGACTCGGCCTCCCCGGCCTCGGGGACGGCGAACTTGTAGCCCACGCCCCACACCGTGAGGATGTAGTCCGGGTGGGCGGGGTCCCGCTCGATCTTGGCGCGCAGGCGGTTGATGTGGGTATTCACCGTATGCTCGTAACCCTCGTGGCTGTAGCCCCAGACCTGGTTGAGGAGGTCGAGGCGGGAAAACACCCGTCCGGGATGGCGGGCGAAGAAGAACAGGAGATCGAATTCCCGCGCGGTGAGGGTCAGGGTCGAATCGTTGAGCTTGACCTCCCTTGCCACGGGGTCGATGGAAACGCCCCCCACTTCCAGGCGGCCGGAGTCCAGCCGCGCGGTCCGTCCCAGGGCATCCACCCTGCGGAACAGGGCCTTCACCCGTGCGATGACCTCCAGGACCGAGAAAGGCTTGGTCACGTAGTCGTCCGCGCCCAGTTCGAGACCCAGGATACGATGCGTTTCGGCCGACTTGGCGCTGATGATGATGATGGGCGTGTATTGGGGCATGGACCTGGCGCGCCGGCAGATCTCCAGACCGTCGACGCCCGGCAGCATGATGTCCAGGATCACGGCATCGTGACCTCCGCCCATGAGCATTGCGAGCCCGGTATCACCGTCCTCGGCGACATGCACGGCATACCCTTCGTCGGACAGGTTCAGCCGCAGGATCTCCGCGATGTCCGTGTCGTCCTCCACGACGAGGATGCGCCTGCGTGTCTCGGTCATGGTCTCCCCCACAGCGCTGAGGTGGCATCATGGCGCCGAAGTTGCCAAGGCAGGTAGTCAAATTTTGTTTATTTTTAGTCTTTAGACAACGGCTCGGCCCGGTCCGCCGGCCGGCGCTGAGGATACATATCCAGAGGCTTGCTTCGGCTCCGTGGACCGTGTCCGTCCACTGCGACTGGGGCGGAACGGCTTGGCTGGCTGGTACGGGATGCCCGGGGCATAATGGCCGAAGCGAGATGCCGGCTGGCGTATAGAGGGCCTTACACAACCGTGGGCGGGAAAAGATGACATCCAACCAAGGGGAATCCATACCGGCCAGCGAAGTCCAGAGCCGTCCCCTGCACACCATCGATCGGGTGGTGCCGGTCAGCTTGAGACGGGTTCTGTATCGTACCCTCCTCGTAGGTCTGACCTTCTCCGCCGTCCTGGCGATCCCGCTTTCCATTTACTACCGCGTCGAGTCACATCATGCCCATACCATGCTCGTGTCGGACCGCGAGCATGTGCTACGTCTGGCTTCTCTCATGGTGCAGCATGACGTTTCATCGGTCTTGTCCGATGTGCGTTTCCTTTCCTCTCACACTGAACTGGTCGAGTTTCTGGCCATGGATGATCCATATACCCAGTGGCGGCTGGCCCAGGCGTATGCCAATGTGCTCCTTCAAACGCGCGATTACGCCCAGATCCGCATCGTCGAAGCGGATGGCCGGGAACGGGTACGGGTGAACCGAACGCCGCAGGGCGTCCAAATCGTTCCCCCAGCCGAGCTGAAAAACGAAAAGGATACCGATGACGTCGCTGAGGCCATGCGGCTGGCCCCTGGGCAGATCTACGTCTCCCCCATGAGTCTGAACCGGGACGATGGGAAGCTCACTCAGCCTTTGACGCCCATCATCCGCTTCTATATCGGTCTGTTCGACGAATCCGGCCACAGGAAGGGGATGCTGATCCTCAATTACCTGGCCAGACATCTCATCGACCGGATCAGGGACATCGCTCGCAACAGTCCGGATATCTGGCTGCTTGATACGCAGGGTTACTGGTTGATGGGACCCCATCCCGATGACGAATGGGGTTTCGCCTTTCCAGGGCGCCAGCAGCTCAGCTTCGCCCACAGATACCCCCGGGCCTGGCGGCAGTTGGGCGCGCGGGTATCGGGCATCAGCCGGGACGGCGACCTTCTGTTCAGCTACTTGCGCGTCTACCCTCTGTCCCCCCCCGAACACGGCGCTGATGCGGCCCAGTTGGCCATGCCCATAGGCTGGCGGCACTACTATTGGACCTTGGTGTCGGTCATCACGCCCGATACCTTCCAGGGGGCGACGGCCCGCCTCGATGCACGCCTGATCACCATCTACGGCATACTGGTAGTGCTGTCGTTCGGCGTGGCATGGGCCCTATCCTATTCCAGCGCCCGCAACCGGACACTCACGAACACCCTGGAGAAGGTGGTGGACAATGCGTCCATGCTGGTGTCCTATGTGGACTCCAGTCAACGCTACCGTTTCAACAACAGGGCCTATCAGGAGATGTTCGGTTCCAGCCCGCGCAATATTTACGGGCAAAAGATCAGCGACGTGCTGGGCGAGACGACTTATCAGGCCGTCCAACCATACGTGCAGCAAGCCCTGGCTGGCCACCGGGTGGACTTTGAGGTCAATGTTGAGCGACCCGAGATTGGGTCCAAGGAAATGGCGGTAAGTTATTTGCCGGACGTCGACGCCGACGGCGAGATCTTGGGCTTCTATGCGGTCGCCAACGACATCACTCCGTTTCGTGAAGCCGAGCGAAGAGAGCGTCAGCAGATGCTGGATCTGGCTCACATGTCGCGGCTGGCCAGCGTGGGTGAGGTGACTACGGAGATTTCTCACCAGATCAATCAACCCCTGGCCGCCATCGCCATGTTCAGCGCGGCCGCCCTGCGCACCCTTCGGAACGGCGAGGACGCGGCCCGGACCATGGAGTGGCTGGAGCAGATCAATGCCCAGGCCAAGCGCGCCAGCGAGGTAGTGCAGCGCTTGAGGCGTTTCGTGCGCAAGGGAGAAACGCAGCGCGTCGCCTTGAACCTCAACGAAATGGTGCGGGAGGTGCTCACCCTCCTGGAACACAGCGCACGCAGCCACGGCGTGCAAATGCGGCTGCAGTTGGGGGATCCGCTCCCGATCGTACGTGCGGACAAACTGCTCATCGAACAGGTGATCTACAACCTCATGCGCAATGCCTTGGAGGCCGTCACGGGGCAGACCGGTGAGCGTTCGGTCGAGGTCAGGACCTGGGCCGATTCGACCCAGGTGCACCTTGAGGTGGAAGATTCCGGTCCGGGTGTGGCGGAAGAACAAGGAGAGCGGGTTTTTGAGTCCTTCACGACTGGCAAGCCGGGCGGCCTAGGCATGGGCCTGGCCATCAGCCGTTCCATCGTGGAATCCCACAGCGGTATCATCAAATATCATAATCGTCCCGAAGGGGGTGCAGTATTCAGCTTCAGCCTACCTATAGGAGGGGCTTGATGGACGCATATCGGCCGGTGATCTATGTGGTGGACGACGATGAAGCCGTTCGCACCGCACTCTGCGCCTTACTGGAATCGGTACATCTTGAAGCCCAGGCCTTTTCTTCAGGGGAAGACTTCCTGCAACTTGCCAACCCCGACATGAGCGGATGTCTGTTGCTGGATGTGCGCATGCCCGGCATGAGCGGGCTGGAGCTCCAACGGCTGCTCAAGGATCGGGGCATCGGGTTGCCGGTGATCGTCGTCACCGGACATGGCGATGTGCCGTCGGCCGTACGCGCCATGAAGTCCGGTGCTACCGATTTCGTCGAGAAGCCCTTCCATGAACAGGACCTGCTGGACCGGATTCACGCTAGCCTGGAATTGGACGCCGGAGCGTTTAATCGTCGTCGAGCGCAGCAAGCGGCGGCCCAACGTTTCAGCAGGCTCACCCAACGCGAGCGGGAGGTGCTGGAGCTGCTCGCCAGCGGACAGGCCAGCAAGCGCATCGCGGCAACACTCGGCATCAGCGAACGCACAGTGGATGTCCACCGCTTCAATATCATGCGCAAGTCCGGTGTACGCAGCCTGGCCGAATTGATCCAGCTTTGGTCCATGAGTCGTCAGGCTTAGAGGGGGCACGGAGAATGGCCCGCTTCAATAGCTAAATAAATATTTATTTAAAGTAAATATCTCAACAATAGGCAGCCAGAATCCCCAGAGGTAGTCTCCTTACAAACGTACTAGCAGATGCCTTCCTGTTCATCGAAGGAGTCAGAGAAGCGCGGTAATGGCGTTGGCGTATGGAGAGAGACATGATGTATGTGCAAGAGCAGGGTAGGGCAACACCACCACCATCCCTTGGTGCTCGGGTCCGGGCCATCGTCGGGGTTCGTCACAGGGGTCGTAAGATTGGACTTTACCGCGTGAGAAGGGTCGATGATGCGATGATCGTTCTGTCCCACGGTGTCATCTCCTTTCCCGTGGGTACACGACTTGTGCTGGAGGATTTTCAAGGACTCATCCCCGGGGCCCCACGCGGTTGCCTGTCGACGGTAGTGGTCGGCAATGACCTGAACGGCATTAGCCTGACCTGGTAAGGGCAGTCGGTCAGGCAGCATCGCATAGTTTCCATGACATACCAGCTTGCCAGCGGTCACCGGAGGTATTTGTGTAGTGGACAAGGGTTTCATCGGGTGGTTGGGGGGGTAAACATGTATCAGCCATCTCGGTCTTTTTTCCTCCGGACTGCCTGATTTGGCAGCCGGGGGGGCCGGGAGGTCTTGTAGTATGCATTCGCGCGGTGGCACGCCATCGTCGTGAGGGAGAAAGCGAGATGAATTTGCAATCGATGCTGGACAGGATGGGTCATTCCATGACGTTAGGGGCGTCTCACACGGCTAGACGCTCAAAGTTCCTCCGCTTCCTGACCGTAGACTCGGCATCGTTTGATAACCTGATGGAATACAAGCTGGTCAATATGCCCACCGGAACGTCCTGCACGGCTTGGTCCAACGGTGCAAGACAACATCCTGTGCCCCCTAGGCCTGAAGAAGAAGGTTAGAGTCTGTCCGTGAAGATGACCGTAAAACCGTGGCATGCCGACTCATGATCGCCTTCCTGGTCACGGATTAGGCGCAGCCAGACACAGCCTGCGCGCGCAGCGCGATTTCCCCACCCGGCCTACCACCTCCCCGCTCATGGGTGGGGCATGCAAGGCCTGTCTCTTCCAGTATCATGACGCCCACATCCGCCAGCCGGTATTGGGCTGTCGCTTGTTCCAGGGTCATCACCCGGTTTGACAGGAGGGCATGGACCCGACCAAGTGCCGATTTGCCTCCTCATTTCATTGAAGCAATGATAAGAATAGCGGGGTGATCAACGACCAAGCGTTTCCAGAAAAGTGATCGTGTCCGAACCACCGGTAAGGAATACCCACCGACCTGCCTCGGATTCTGGGCGGGTCCTGACGTTGGCGATGATTGTCATTGCCGTGCTGGTGTGGTCTGCATGGACACCCAGGGACCGCTTCACCTGGTTCCTTGAGGTCGTGCCCGTACTGGTGGCGTTGCCGTTGCTATACCTGACTAGACGGCGTTTCCCCTTCACGCCGCTGGCCTATGTCCTCATGACCGTGCACGCAGTGATACTGATGGTGGGCGGTCACTATACCTATGCGGAAATGCCCCTGTTCAACTGGTTGCGCGACACCTTCGAGCTCGCACGCAATCATTATGATCGGGTCGGGCATCTCGCCCAGGGCTTCGTGCCAGCCATCATCGCCCGGGAGATCCTGCTGCGCGCATCACCCCTGCGTCCGGGGGGTTGGCTCTTTTTTCTGGTCACCTGCGTGTGCCTTGCCATCAGCGCCTGCTACGAACTGATCGAGTGGTGGGTGGCCGTGGCCTCCGGCGACGAAGCGGTGGCCTTCCTGGCGACCCAGGGAGACGTGTGGGATACCCAATGGGACATGTTCCTGGCCCTGATTGGCGCTATCGCTTCTCAGTTGTTATTGTCCAAATTGCATGACCGTCAACTGACCTGGATCCGCCATGACTGATGCCCACGATAGAGATTGCGCCGAACACGACTGTTCGCTTCCTTACAGACCAGGCAGTCTGGGTATTCCCCAGGAGGGCAGATTCGACCCGGCCGCCTTCGAACAGGCCGTGACCGATCTGCTCACCGCATGCGGGGTGTCCCCCAACAGCGTGCACACCGGCAAGACCGCCCGTCGGGTGAGGGAGCTTTGGGAACGGAGGCTGCTGGGTGGCTATGGGATGGATCCGGGTGAGGCCCTGGGAGAGGGTTTCGTTGATGACTGTGATGATCTTGTGGTGGTGCGGGGCATCGCCATCCATGGCGTCTGCCCTCATCACCTGGTGCCTTTTCGGGGGGTGGCCCACGTGGCATACGTGCCGGGCGGCCGGCTGCACGGCTTCGGGCGCATAGCCAGAATGGTGGACGCCATCGGCCACCGTTTCACCTACCAGGAGTGGATGACCAGGGACATCGCCGAGGCATTGACGACCCAAGGGAAGGCCAGGGGCGCGGCCTGCGTCATCGAGGCCGAGCAGCTTTGCCTTCTGCTGGGAGAAGACAGGCGCGGCGACGAGCGGGTGGTAACCCAGGCCTTTTCCGGGTGTTTTAGGGACGATGCCCAGTTGCGCAGTGAATTCCTGCGGGCCATCGCCACACCTATCCTGAAGTAACGCAAATGGGTCTGATGATTAGGGAGGGCTGGATGATTTGGTAAGAAGATTCATTAGTCGGCCCTGCGAAATTCATTTCACCTGGCCCAGACTGGGAATCTGGCAGACCAGAAACCCGAGATGAAGGGAGAAGGAAGGTCAGAGCCATGCCAGGTGTTCGTGCTTGAGAGGGCAGTCAGCAGCCCCAAGCGCCTGCAGGCCGTTCGGATGGTCTACGCAAGGGCGCAAAGAAGGGCCTTCAAGCCCTTGCGGGCGATGGCCCGGATGAGCCAGCGCAGGTTGTATCCGGCCGCGCACAGCATCGTATGCAGGGCGTCACCCTGGGCGCCCTCGAGCCAGCAGCGCGCCAGGCTGTGATCATGTTTGGCGCGCCGATGGCCAGCTCGCCGCGTTCACCCCCCGCACTGGCCACTTCCAGGGTGGGACCGAACAGGTCCAACCCTACCACCGCATGGCCACTGCGCTCCTGCCGGCGAAACACCGGCGCCAGCCTCGCTTCGATCTCGGCCCAAGGCCTGCGCGGGGCCAGCACCGCCAAGAGGTGGCGCGGGTCGATCATGGCGCCCAGGCGGCTGCAAAAAAGTCCGGCGTGCTCATTGGCTCCCTCTCAAAACTCCCAGAAATTAGGCCCTACTACACCGGTTCCCTGGGGTTCAGGAACGCCTTGTTCCCTCGAAACGCATGCCCTGTGCGAGCTTCTGGGATATTGCAGGGCCGACCAGCGATCTCTTGCAAGCCGTAGAGAGGATCGCGGGCCGTGGCATCGCGCAGACGCCGACCCTGACCTTTGTCAGATGGATCGGTAGAGGTGTCGGAAATCTGTCGGAAAATGAAAAGGGCCTGCGTTACTGCAAGCCCTTGATCTGACTGGCGCGCCCGGCAGGATTCGAACCCACGACCCCCTGGTTCGTAGCCGGGCAGGCATGGATGTACTCGACATTTGTTTACCTTAACGCACCTCAATACATCCCGTAAAAACACGGAGTTATGCTATATCTAACCCAACCTGATTTTACGGAGCTTGCCGGACTTCCTTAGCCCGGTCTTAGCCCGGGTGGACACCGCAGCATATGGGGTACGACGTAATAAGGGGGGAGATTGTGTCAGAGAGCAAAGTTCACTTCAACAAGTCGGCCATCGATCGCCTCCCGTTGCCTGCCCCGGGCAAGCGTGCAACCTGGTTTGACGACGAGGCCAAGGGCCTGGCACTACGGGTGACCAGTACGGGCGCAAGGTCTTTCTATCTGGTGCGCTGGATCGAGACGCGGGCGGAGTGGGTCCGTTTGGGGGGCTATCCGGAAATGACCGTCGAACAGGCGCGACGGGCGGCGGCGAAGCTGAACGGCGAGATTGCCCAGGGCCGGAACCCGGCCGACGTCAAACGTGAGAAGCGCGCCGAGATGACGCTGAGGGAGGCGTTCGACACTTACCTGAACCGATACGCTGTCCCCCATGGCCTGAGAACCGTTCCCGCCATGCGGGAAATGTTCGATCTGTATCTCGGCAAGCTCCCGAATGGGACGCGCAAGCGGCATGGCCGAGACCGGGTGAAACCTGAAGGTTCGGTGGACTGGACCGGCCGCAAGCTTTCGTCCATCAGACGCGAGGATGTCTCGAAGTGGCATGCCAAGCTGGGTGTTGCCTCCGGACCATACTCCGCGAACCGGGCACTGGAGTTGCTGCGCGCCATTTACAACCGGCTGATCAAGATGGGACTGATCGCCCTGGACAATCCCGCGGCAAGTGTCGAGAAATTCCGCGAACTCAAGCGGGACCGATTTCTTCAGGCAGATGAGATACCCCGCTTCTTTGCGGCGCTGGGAGAGGTCGAGGGTGAGGCTACCCGTGACGCGCTCCTTCTACTGCTACTGACGGGTGCGCGTCGCAGCAACGTGCTGTCGATGCGCTGGGAAGACCTCGACCTGACCCACGGACGCTGGCGCATCCCCAGCGAGCATTCGAAGAACGGCGAAGTCCTCGTGCTGCCGCTCACCACCGCGACGCTGGGAATTCTCAAGCGGCGGCAGGAGACGGCCTCGGGGGACTACGTTTTCCCTTCGGACAGCAAGACCGGTCACATCACGCCACCGAAGGGCGCCTGGCAGCGCCTGCTCAAACGGGCGGGCCTGACCGGAATCCGGCTTCACGACCTGCGCCGTTCGCTGGCAAGCTGGATGGTGATCGAGGGCGCAAGCCTTGTGGTCACGGGCGGTGCGCTCGGCCACAAGGATCCGAAGTCGACAGCGATCTATGCGCGTCTTTCAGTCGATCCTGTCAAGCACGCGATGGAGAGGGCGCAATCGGCCATCCTGGGGTTGGCCGAGAAGGCTGGGCAACAGGGTTAGCGAAGTAATCGGCCCGCTGCCGCAAATCGTGCCGAAGAAACACTGGGCGGCCATGTTGTGGCAAGGTGGAATGGGGCGCCGGGGAAGACCGAAGTAGCAATGGTGCACATTGCCCGCGGGTTAGCGTGGTCCCGGGAGACGTCATCGAGACTGGTGAATCGGATCGGCGGCAGGCTGCCGGGCCGATATCCCG
>JBJKSP010000303.1:0-2788 GCA_046703865.1 Thiobacillaceae bacterium | reverse complement strand
TAGCCTTGGGCGCGCATGCGCAGGGCCGTGGTGCGCTTCTCTTTCTGCGCTTCGGGAGGAAGGGAACGGGCGTCTCGAGGATTGACAGGCATGCGCCATTCTAATCGATTATGCCCTATTTGTATATACTATCAGTACCACCTTAACTGATTGCCATATCATGATTTTTCTCCCCCTCGGTCTCTACATTAGCGCATGAAAAGGCTGACGCCTGGCCAGCATAGCTCACGCCTTGGCCTTGTGCCATCGCATCCGCTGTGTTCCCGACCCGAGGCCGTCCATCGCGGTCCTTACCTCACGGTCCGCATAGAGGCGTTACCGGCCCCCCACATCGGAAGGTAGGTACGGTGGAAGTGCATGGTGGCCTGCCGTTAACCTGACTCCACTCCGGGGGCGAGCCTGCCTCAGCCATGACTCGGGACGGAAGCGCAACTGAACTGCGCCACCGTCTCGACCGGGGACTCTCCGGCGACAGCAGACGCGCCACCGCTTTGTCCTTGCTTGTCCGTATCTGGACATTTCGTTCTTTCCTTATCGAACCCAGCCCAGCTGGAACTGCGGGTCCAGGTAGCCGGAAGCGGGCGATGAGGTCGGACAGGGCGGCGGTGGGGGCGGGTATGGGTCAGCCCAGGCGCTGGGATTACTCATAGTGCGTCCACATCCTGAGCACCTACACGGTCTTTTCCTCCTTCAACCCCTGGTACACCAGCCGATGCTGAATGTTGATGCGGCGTGTATATGCGCCGGACAGGTCACCCACCAGTTTCTCGTAGGGCGGCGGGTTGGCGAACGGGTCGCGGGCGAGCAGTGCCTGGGCCTTCTCCTTGAGGCCGGCGGCGGCGAGTTTGCGGGCGTCCTGCTGTGCATCCTTGGTGTAGGCGAGCCGCCAGCTCACCAGCCGGGTTCCTCGTCGCGTTCTTCCACAACTTCAAAGGTCCAGATGCAGCTTGATGGCAGTGACCACGGCCCGCATTGTTGCCGACTTCAGCTGGCCCACAGCCGTGCCGGTGATGCGTTCCTTTGAGATGGTGCGGATTTGCTGGGCCTGGGCCTTGGAGTCTCTGGGCAGGCCGGAATCCTGCCGGGATAAGGAGACCTCGAAAGGGTAGACCTTGGTGATGTTGGAGGTGATGGGCAGGACGGTGACCGTGCTGGCCGCTCGATTGTTGGCGTCATTGCTGACGATGAGCACGGGGCGTCGTTTGTTGATCTCGGACCCGACGGTGGGGTTGAGGTCGGCGTAGTAGATTTCACCACGCTTCATCTGAGAGCCCGTCGCCTGCGGTGTTTTCCCATTCCTGATCTGTTTCGGCAGCGGCCTCCCGGTAGGCGGCTTCCAGTTCCTGTTCACGCAATTTGCGCAAGGCCAGTTCCACCACCTGGGAACGGCTCTTGATGGCGTGGGTCGCCCTGTAGGTTTCGATGAACGCGACCGCATCGGGCGGTAGGGAAATGGACAGTTTTTCGGCGAGCATGGCTATTCCCACGAGTGGTATTACTAACAATGCTACCAATATTGGGGGTTTCTTTCAGCCCCGCTTCAGCACCGGCTTCAGGTACCGCCCAGCATTTCGTTCTTTCCTTATCGCACCCAGCCCAGCCGGAACAGCGGGTCCAGGTAGCCGGAAGCGGGCGACGAGGTCGAGCAGGGCGGCGGGGGCGGGCATGTCAGGGATAACGACGGGCGTGGTGCAGGACGCGGCCGATGCGGACGGCCTGGGCGGTCAGCTTGTAAATCAGGATAAACGGCGTATCGGCTATGGGCAGTTCGCGGGTGCCGGGGACGCGCCCCTTCCTGCCCAATTGCGGAAAGCGCCGCAGCAGTTCCGCTTGGTGTTCGATGCGTTCGAGCAAGCTGTCAGCCGCAATTGGATTGTCCGCGGCGACGAACAACCAGGCGTGGAATTTATCGTCATCCGCCTTGGGTGACCATTCAAGCCGCTTTTGCCTGTCGCTTGTACTGCTGGATACGTGCCTTGACCCTGGCTTTGGATTCTTCATGGCCCAGCCATCCCTCCCTGTCACCCGAATCGAATCCCTCCTGTACGGCCTTCAGGAACCATTCCTCGTATTCGAGCTGTTTTTCCAGTGCCTCACGAACGATGGTTTCGGTCCGGCGCCCGGAGACAGCCACGACGTGGTCAAGCCGCTTGGCAAGATTGCTCGGAATTTTCACGGTTTCGCTCATTTTGGTCTCCGATCCTCTGGGCACGTTAGCCGCCTTGCGTATGCACATTGGTCTTGGCATCGCATATTGCAACTTAAAGCTTATCCCTTCGCCTTGGACTTCGTCGAGAGAACAGGCTTCAGATACCGCCCCGTGTGGCTTTCCCGGTTCTTCGCCACCTGTTCCGGCGTGCCTTCGGCGATGATCCGGCCGCCGCCTTCGCCGCCCTCGGGGCCCAGGTCCACCACCCAGTCCGCGGTCTTGATCACGTCCAGGTTGTGCTCGATGACCACCACCGTGTTGCCGTGGTCCACCAGGCGGTGCAGCACGGTGAGCAGCATGGAGATGTCGTGGAAGTGCAGGCCCGTGGTGGGCTCGTCCAGGATGTAGAGGGTGCGGCCGGTGTCGCGCTTGGACAGCTCCAGGGCCAGCTTCACGCGCTGGGCCTCGCCGCCGGAAAGGGTGGTGGCGGACTGGCCCAGGCGGATGTAGGACAGGCCCACGTCCACCAGGGTCTGGAGCTTGCGCGCCACCATGGGCACGGGGGCGAAGAATTCCCGGGCCTCCTCCACGGTCATCTGCAGGACCTGGTGGATGTTGCGGCCCTTGTATTCCACCTCC
>JBJKSP010000302.1:0-4461 GCA_046703865.1 Thiobacillaceae bacterium | reverse complement strand
TTGTCCTTCTTGGCCTGGTCGGTCCGTCCCCCTACCTCTTCGATGCGCTGGTCCACCTGGATCCCCTCGATCCACAACAGCACGGCCGGCGCGTTGACGCGGGGGCAGTAACGCTCCGGCCCCAGCTCCTTGAATCCGAGCAGCTTCTTGTAGAACGAGACATGGCTCGGGTTGACCTCGATGACCATGTCGGTGTAGCGCCAGAGCTTGCGACAGTAGATATAGGCGATGTGGATCATGGAGGCGAACACGCGTTTGGACGCATGCTTGCTGTCGATGGCCAGCTTGGTGATTTCCGCGACCTTGCGGCCCTCGGCGCGCAGGCCGTCGATCTCACCCTTGTACAACTCGTCGGCATACAAACCGCCGCCGATGTCCATCCCCAGCGTGAGCGTGCCCACCACTTTGTCGCCCCTATAGGACAACAGGGTGATCTGTTCGGGACAAACGTGATGGGTGCCAGGGCCCACCACCACATAGCCCGCCGCGGAATACCGCCTCTTGACCAGTACGCTGGCCTCTTTGGAGCGTTCCTGGCTGTGGGCGAGACGGATCTTGAAGGACCCTTCCCGGGTCTTTTCCACCGCCGTACCGGCTCCGTTGCGTTGTGGGAGGACGCCTACGTCCTTGAGGCCCGGGTCCTTGAGCAGATAGGTCGGCTGGAAGGCGACGATCGTGTTCGCCCAGGCGCGGCTCGCCTGTCTGAAACGCTCCATCAGCCCCATCCAACCCCCCCCTGCGTGCGCCCCATGTCGATGTCACGATTTAGCATCATTGAATACAATCCAGTATAAGGATGTCTCATTAGGCACCACAATCCGCCCGGCTAGCCAATACCTTTACGCACCGAATGAAATTCGATACTACTCCAAGTCTGGACCTCGACCGCTACATGGTGCGAAACCCTGCCGAAGTGCGACGTATCCTGCGCAACGTGATGCATGAAAAGACCCTATTAACAGCATGTACCGACGACGGCAAGCATTGCATCCTGACGTCCATCCTGGGCGTGGAATCTGAAAGGAACAGCCTGTACCTGGATCGCGGACCGGATGCGCCAATGAACGCCAGACTCACCACCGGCAAGGGGGTCACCCTGTCCACTCAGCACGAACGGGTGCGTGTACAGTTTTCCGTGCCTCCTTTCACGAACGTGGATTACGATCAGGGCCCGGCCTTTCGCGTCCCCCTGCCCGCTCAGCTGCTCCGCCTGCAACGGCGGGAGTACTACCGACTGATCACCTCGGTGGTGAACCCGATCAAATGCCTGATCGAGACGGCCCAGGGCGCGCTGGAGTCGACGGTGATCGATATCAGCATCGGAGGCGTCGGCATTCTGGCCTACCAACGGGGTTTCCAGCTCGACATGGGCAAAGTCTACAACGGTTGCCGGCTGAACTTGCCCGATGCGGGCCAGTTCACCGTCAGCCTCAACGTCCGTAGCGTGTTCGATATCGTGCTGAAAAACGGTCGCCATTCCCACCGCGCAGGCTGCCAGTTCATCGATCTGCCCGGCAGTCTGGAAACGGACATCCAGCGTTACATCATCAGAATGGAGCGGGAACGCCGAAGCAGGCTGTAGCCGTGAGGGGGAAGGGGTTCTCTCAATGCCTGGCCTCCGCCAGCCAACGCGCCGCATCCAATGCGAAATAGGTCAGTACGCCATCCGCGCCGGCCCGTTTGAAGGCAAGCAGGGCTTCCAGCACGCAGGCCCTTTCGTTCAGCCATCCCTGTTGCCCGGCGGCCTTGAACATCGCGTATTCCCCGGAGACCTGATAGACGAAGGTGGGCGCACAGAAGGCCTGCTTGATGCGATACACAACGTCCAGATACGGCAGGCCGGGTTTGATCATGACCATGTCCGCGGCCTCCTGCAGGTCGAGCCCCACCTCCCAGAGCGCCTCGTCCGTGTTGGCCGGGTCCATCTGATAGGTGTACTTGTTGCCTGCGCCCAGGTTGGCCGCCGAGCCCACCGCATCCCGGAAGGGGCCGTAATAGCTGGAGGCATATTTCGCCGCATAGGCCAGGATGCGGGTATGGAGATGTCCGGCGGCATCGAGGGCGTCGCGCACGGCCCGGATCCTGCCGTCCATCATATCCGACGGCGCCACCACATCCGCACCCGCCGCCGCATGGCACTCGGCCTGTCGGGTCAGTACGGCCAGGGTCTCGTCATTGAGCACATAGCCCGTTTCGTCGATCAGACCGTCTTGTCCATGGCTGGTATAGGGGTCCAGCGCCACGTCCGTGATGACCCCCAGTTCTGGAAATCTCGCTTTCAGTGCGGCCACCGTACGGGGCACCAGCCCTTCGGGGTTGTAGGCCTCTTCCGCGCCCTCGGATTTCAGTTCGGTATCGATGACGGGAAACAGCGCCATGGCAGGGACACCCAGGCCGAGACACTGCTCGGCGACGCCGAAGAGATGGTCCTGGCTCATGCGCCGCACCCCCGGCATGGAAGCCACGTCCTCCTGCCTGCCCTGGCCGTCCAGGACGAAAATCGGGAGGATCAGGTCCGCGGCCGTGAGTTCATGCTCGCGCATCAGCCGGCGCGAAAATTCGTCCCGCCGCATGCGGCGCATGCGCTTCCTCGGGAAACTTGAAAGGTCGAACATGGTCAATCCATCTTTGGAAACGCAAACATACTAGCGAAAGAACTGCGGTTCGGGGAACTTATGAAGTTAGGCTAAATCCATACATCCAGACGAGTCGCTTCGTCTCCCGCTTCTCCTCCCTGAGCGGGTGCCTTAACGCAAAGTTAAGGCTCAATTCACCCGGCTTTATCCCCTTGAGCCGGGTTTTTTTTTGGCATTTCCAGCCATAGGCGCACGACGGACTCCGCCGCATCCAGCCCTTGGCGCTTCAAGGCGGAAAACAACTGTACCGAACCCGGCACACCGGCCTCCTTCAAATATGCATCCACCAGGTGCATGGCCTTCAATCCCTGGCTGTGGGACAGCTTGTCCGACTTGGACAGCAGCACATGCACCGGCTTTCCGGTCTGCCGCCACCGCAGCAGGAGCTGGATATCCAATTCGGTGAGCGGGTGGCGCACATCCATGATGAGCACCAGGCCCCGCAGGGGCTGGCGGCTTGCCATGTACTCGCCCACCAGGTCGTGCCAGGTCCGTTGGAGTTCCTGGGGTGCGCGGGCATAGCCGTAACCGGGCAAATCCACCAGAAAACATTCCGTGCCCACCCGGAAGAAGTTCAGATGCTGGGTCCGCCCCGGGGTCTTGCTGACGAAGGCGAGACGCTTTTGATTGGCCAGCATGTTGATGGCACTGGACTTGCCGGCGTTGGAACGGCCTGCAAACGCCACTTCCGCGCGGCTACCGGCCGGCAGATCGGCCAGCCTGGCCACGGTGGTGTGGAAGGAAGCATTCAGCACGGCTGGCATGCTAGCAAAATCACCATTAGAATGCGGCGGTTTTGTTGATACCCGAGCCAGGTTATTGAGGAGTGCTTGTCATGAAATTCCGTTTTGCCCTATTGGCCTTAGCTTTAGTCACGCCCGTCTCCCTGGCGCTCGCCGCCATTACGCCGTCCCAGGACCAAGGCGACCCCGCCAAGGGCAAGATCATCGTGGACAAGGTCTGCGGGGCCTGCCACGGGCCCAACGGCAACAGTACCTCGCCGATCTACCCCAACCTCGCGGGCCAATACCCTGAATACATCCTCAAGCAACTCACCGACTTCAAAAACGGTGACCGCAAGAACGCCATCATGGCGCCCAACGTCACCAACCTGACTCACGAGGACATGCAGAACCTCGCCGCATATTTCAGTTCCCAGCAGCCCAAACCCCATCTGGCCAAGGATCCCACCCTGCTCGAGGCGGGCCAAAAGATCTTCAAGGGCGGCAATGCCGCTTCCGGCGTACCGGCCTGCGCCGCCTGTCATGGACCCGAGGGCACCGGCACCCCTCCCCACTTCCCCCGCCTCGCCGGTCAGCACGCCCGATACGTCCTGTCCCAGTTGGAGAACTTCCGCAGCGGCGACCGCACCAACGATGGCGGCAAGATGATGGAGGTCATCGCGAAAAAGATGACCAACGAGGAAATGAAGGCCGTGGCGGATTACATCTCTGGCCTGCGCTGATTCCATATGGATCATATGTATCAGCCGGGTCCGGCTCGCATGTTCCCTTGCCCATAGGCCCCTCCCTAAGAGGGGTCTTGATACACGCGCTGGGCAATCTGTGATATTTGTACCAGCCGCAGAAACGTTTTAGTTTTTCGCACGTTTTCGCATGGGGCACAGTCCCTCCCATTCCCGCCCCCGCCGGGCGGTGTTGCAACCCCAATCTGAAGGAGACCTTGAATGAATAACAAGCGTAGGCAGTTGCTGAAGGGTGCCGGGGCGGCCGGTGCTGTAGGCGTTGCATTTGCGGCTGGGCTGCTGAAGCCTGGGGTGGTGTATGCGATGGAGCGCAACGCCACGGCGTTTGACTCCCAGGAC
>JBJKSP010000301.1:0-8924 GCA_046703865.1 Thiobacillaceae bacterium | reverse complement strand
GCACCACCCTGGGCTGGAAGGGCTACATCAACGATCCCCACCTGGACGAGAGTTTCGACATCAACGAAGGCCTGCGCCTGGCGCGCAAGCTGCTGCTGGAGATCAACGAGCTGGGGCTGGCCTGCGGCACCGAGTTCCTGGACCTGATCTCCCCCCAGTACATCGCCGACCTGATCGCCTGGGGGGCCATCGGCGCACGCACCACGCAGAGCCAGTCCCACCGCCAGCTGGCCTCCGGCCTGTCATGTCCCGTGGGTTTCAAGAACGGGACCGACGGCAGCCTGAAGATCGCGGTGGACGCCATCAAGGCCGCGGCCGCCCGGCACCACTTCATCTCCATCACCAAGTCCGGCCACGTGGCGGTGTTCAAGACCGCCGGGAACGAGGACTGCCACGTGATCCTGCGCGGCGGCAAGGCGCCCAATTACGATGCGGGAAGCATCAAGGCGGCCTGCGCCCAACTGGCGGCTGCCGGCCTGAGCCAGCACGTCATGGTGGACTTCTCCCACGCCAACTCCTCCAAGCAGTACCAGAAGCAGATCGAGGTGGGACATGACGTGGCCGGCCAGATCGCCGCCGGCGACCGGCGCATCGTCGGCGTCATGATCGAGAGCCATCTGAACCCCGGTCGCCAGGACCTGCAGCCCGGCAAACCCCTGGCCTACGGCGTATCCGTCACCGACGCCTGCCTGGGCTGGGCGGACACCGAGCCCCTGCTGCGGGTGCTGGCCGACGCGACACGCGCTCGCCGCCTGGCCCAACCCAACGGTGATTGAAACCCTTCGAATGCGGCTGTTAAGTCCGACGGCCTCCTGGGTTAGAATCCCACGTGGCGGGTCTCCCCGCATGGCTATGTTGTGAACCTGGTCAGGTCCGGAAGGAAGCAGCCACAGCAGCGGATGCCAGTGCCGGGGGTAAGGCTCGCCACCTCTGCCCATGGCGATGGGAGCTTGCCCTTGACCAGATTCTTCATACTGCCACTCCTATTTTTGACCACCCTGATGGGATCGAGCGCTGCCGCGCTGGGCGCGGACAAGTACACGCTGGAAGTCGGGTCGGGACAGGATCAGACCAAGCGCGTCCAGATCGGGATGCGACAGGATTGGACCTGGAACAGACCCGTGGGCAAGAACCTGGTGGCGGCCGGCTATTGGGAGCTCGGACTGGCCAACTGGCAGGGACACGGGGACGGCGCCAAGAACCTCTGGGACCTGAGCCTCACCCCCGTATTCCGGCTCTACCCCACCATCGGCCCGGGGCCGGTCATGTACCTGGAAGGGGCCGTCGGCGTTCATCTCCTGTCGCAAAACAAGATCAACAGCACGCGAAACCTGGGAGGCAACTTCCAGTTCAGCGACCTCATCGGGCTCGGCCTCATCTTCGGCGACCATGCCCAATATGACTTGGGCTACCGGCTGGAGCATGTATCCAACTGCGATCTGGAAACCCCCAACCCGGGCATCAATTTCAATCAGATTCACCTCTCCTACGCCTTCTGATGCGGTAACGGCCCGGCCCGTTGCCGACTGTCAGTCGGGTTGCGGGTCCCTTGGTAGAATTCGTCCATGAGTCATCTCGTCCTCGCCCGTAAGTGGCGTCCCCGCAATTTCGCCGAAGTGGTGGGCCAGGAGCACGTGGTGCGTGCCCTGTCCAACGCCCTGGAACAGGGACGCCTGCATCATGCCTATCTGTTCAGCGGCACCCGGGGGGTGGGCAAGACTACCCTGGCGCGCATCCTGGCCAAGTGCCTGAACTGCGACAGCGGCCCCACGCCCACCCCCTGCGGCACCTGCCCCGCCTGCCGTGACATCGAGGCGGGGCGCTTCGTGGACCTCATCGAGATCGACGCCGCCTCCTACACCGGCGTCGACAACATGCGCGAGGTACTGGAAAACGCCCAGTACGCGCCGACCTCGGGAAGGTACAAGGTCTATATCATCGACGAGGTGCACATGCTGTCGAAAAGCGCCTTCAACGCCATGTTGAAGACGCTGGAAGAGCCACCCGCCCACGTGGTGTTCGTGCTGGCCACCACCGATCCCCATAAGGTGCCGGTGACGGTGTTGTCGCGCTGCCTGCAGTTCAACCTGAAGCTGATGCCGCCCGCCCGGATCACCGAACACCTGCGCCGCGTGCTGGATGGGGAGCAGGTCCGGTTCGAGCCTGGGGCCCTCGCCCTGCTGGCCCGGGCCGCAGCAGGCAGCATGCGCGACGCCCTGTCCCTCACCGATCAGGCCATCGCCTACGGCGGCGGCAGGCTGGGGGAGGAGGAGACCCGGGCCATGCTGGGCGTGATCGACCAGGCCTATCTCTATCCCATCCTGGAGGCCCTGGCCGACGGCGATGGCGCGAGACTCATGACCGAGGCGGACCACATCGCCAGCCGCAGCCTGTCCTTCGACGCCGCCCTGCAGGACCTCTCCGCACTGGTCTACCAGATCGGCCTGGCCCAAACCCTGCCCGAGGCCGTGTCGGAGGAGGTGCCCGAACGCGAGCGGCTGTTCGCCCTGGCCCATCGCCTGGACGCGGAGACCGCCCAGCTGTTCTATCAGATCGCCTGTCTGGGACGACGCGACCTGGACTGGGCGCCGGACGAGCAGACGGGGTTCGCCATGACCCTCCTGCGCATGCTGGCCTTCACACCGGACGACGGGGGTCGGGAAGAGGCCGCTGAGGCGCCGGGCGCTTCGGGTGGGGGGCATGCTGCCGGTGGCTCGGGACAACCCCGGGAGGTTCAGGCCCCTGCGTCGTCTGCCCCCCTGCGGCCGGAAACGGCGTCTGCCGAGGACAAGGCCGCCGGGGACCTGCCGGACTGGATCGGCCTGACCCGACGGCTTTCGGGCGGCGCCAAGCAGCTCGCCAGCCAGTGCGAACTGGTGGCATGGGACGGCAAGCGGTTGAAGCTGCGCCTGCACGAGGAACAGAAAGCCCTGGTCTCCAGTTTCGGCGACCGGCTGCGTGTCGCCCTGGGCGAACATCTGGCGGCAGGCCTGGACGTGGAGTTCGAATTCGGTGCGATGGCGGGCACGACACCGGCCCAGGCGGCGAGCCGGGAGAACGAACGGCGCCAGTCCGAGGCCGAGGCGGCCATCCAAAACGATCCCTTCGTGCAGGCCATGGTGCAGGGCTTCGAGGCCAAGGTCTCCGATATCAAACCCCTTCAATAGGACAGGACGACATGATGAAAGGCGGAATCGGCAATCTCATGAAACAGGCTCAGCTCATGCAGGAAAACCTGCAGAAGGCCCAGGCCAAGATCGCGGAAGTGGAAGTGGAAGGCGAGTCCGGCGCCGGCCTGGTCAAGGTGCTCATGACCGGCAAGCACGACGTCAAGCGGGTCACCATCGACCCCTCACTGCTGGCCGACAACGACAAGGAAATGCTGGAGGACCTGATCGCCGCGGCGGTCAACGACGCCGTGCGCAAGGTCGAGTCCGCGACCCAGGAGATGATGTCCTCGGTCACCGCCGGCATGCCCCTGCCGCCGGGGATGAAACTGCCCTTCTGACGGGAATGGGGAATGAGGGATGGGTGATGTGAGACCCCATTCCCCATTCCCCATCTCCCATTCCCACCATGCACCCCCCCAGCCTCGCCGCACTCATCGAAGCCCTGCGCAGCCTGCCCAGCGTGGGGCCCAAGTCCGCCGCGCGCATGGCCTACCACCTCCTGCAACGGGACAGGCAGGGCGCCGGCCGGCTGGCCGCAGCACTGGGGGAGGCCTTGGGGCGGCTGCGCCCATGCGAGCGTTGCAACAACTTCAGCGAGACCCCCGTGTGCGAACTGTGCGCCAGCCCGCGCCGGGACGAACGCCAACTGTGCGTCGTGGAGATGCCCGTGGACCTCAACCGCATGGAGGAGACCCATGCCTACCAGGGGCTCTATTTCGTGCTCATGGGCCGACTCTCACCCCTGGACGGGGTCGGCCCCAGGGAGATCGGGTTGGACAAGCTGATGAAACGCGCCCAGGACGGCGTCACCCAGGAGGTGATCCTGGCCACCAACTACACGGTGGAGGGCGAAGCCACGGCCCATTACGTGGGCGAACTGCTCAAGGCGCGCGGACTGAGGGTCACGCGCATGGCCCGCGGCCTCCCCGCAGGCAGCGAAATGGAATACGTGGACGGCCTCACCATCGCCCAGGCCCTGGCCGACCGGAAGCCTTTGTAAGATGCCCCCTGATGAACATCCCCGACGACGACTCCACCCCCGCCCGTACGCCCGAAACGGAGAAACTCCTGGACGAGCTGGCCAACGGCCGGGACTTCCCCGCCCTGTCCCAGGTCATCACCCAGATCAACCAGATCATCGCCCGGGATGACAGCCACGCCGACCGGCTCACAGACTCCATCCTCAAGGACATCTCCCTCACCAACAAGCTGCTGAGGGTGGTCAACGCCGCCCATTTCGGCCAGTTCGGCAGCCAGCCCGTGAGCACCATCTCCCGCGCGGTGGTGATCCTGGGCTTCGATACGGTACGGGACCTGGCCCTGTCGCTGATGCTGTTCGAGCACCTGAAGAACAACGCCCAGGCCGCCGAGCTCAGGTCGGAAGCCATCGAGAGCTTCTACTGCGGCGTCATCGGACGCATGCTGGCCCGCAAGCTGGGTCACCGGGATGCGGAGGAGGTCTTCATCAGCGCCATGTTCCGCAACCTGGGCCGTCTGCTCGCCCGGCTGTATTTCTTCGAACGCACCGAGCAGGTCCAAGACCTGATGGAGGAGGAGGCCCTGTCCGAAGCCGCCGCATCACGCCGGGTCCTGGGCATGAGCTACGACGAGATCGGCACGAGTATCGGCCGACACTGGCACCTGCCTGCCACGCTGCTAGAGGGGATGAGCCCGTTGCCAGACGACGCCCTGAAGGCGCCGGGCACGACCGCCAACCGCAACCAGTTGCTGGCCAACCTGGCGCGCGACCTCTACGTCAGCGTCAGGGATGCCCCCCAGGAAGACTGGGACACGGCCGTGGCGAACGTGGCCAAGGCCTATGCCAAGGCGGCGGTGCTGCCGCACACGGACGCGGTCGAGCTGCTCTATCAGGCCGGCAAGACGGCCGAAAAGGAGATCGCCATCATGCAGGAGGACGCGAGGAAGAGTCCCCTCCTGCATAAGCTGGTCCAGCCCCGCCCGAGCGAGGCCGACAGGAAATCGGCGGCGGAAGCCGAAACGGACGAGGCCGAGATGGAGGAAGGCGCCGGACCGGCCGCAGGCGACCCCAACGCCATACTCATCGAAGGCATGCAGGAACTCACCGGGATGCTGCTCGAAAACGCGCACCCTTCCGCCCTGCTGCAGGTCCTGTCCGAACTGCTGTATCGCTCCGAATGCTTCGACAACGTCATCATCTGCACCCGGGACCCGGGCGGGAAGGTGATGGCCAGCCGCTTCGGCCATGGCCGGCAGGCAGGGCGCCTGCGCCAGGTGTTCCGCATCCCCCTGTCCTTCGCCCCGGACGTCTTCCACGCCGTCATCGACAAGGGCGTGGACGTCATGATCAGCGACACTACGGCCGGCAACATCCGCAGCCGCATCCCAGACTGGTACGTCCGCCAGGTGGGCGCGAAGTCCTTCCTGCTGTTGCCCATGACCCTGGCCAAGAAGACAATCGCCCTGATCTATGCCGACAGGTCCTCGGGGGCGATGGAGATCTCCCCCCAAACCATGGGCCTGATCAAGTCCCTGCGCAACCAAACCCTGCTGGCCCTGCGCCAGAGAAGCCAAGACGCCTGAAATGCGAGCCCCGAAATGGAACTGAACGCCCTCACCGCCCTCTCCCCCCTGGATGGCCGCTACCGCCGCACCGGCGGTCAGCTCGCCGCCTTGTTCAGCGAATACGGCCTGATCCGGCACCGCATCCGCGTGGAGGTGGAATGGCTCAAGGCCCTGGCCGCCGAACCCGCCTTCCGGGAGATCCCGCCCTTCTCCCCGGCCACGGTGGCCGAGCTGGACCGGATGGTGGCCAACTTCTCGGTACTGGACGCCGAGCGGGTCAAGGACATCGAGAAGGTCACCAACCACGACGTGAAGGCGGTGGAGTACTTCCTCAAGCAGCGGCTTTCCGCCAACCCCGAAGTCATGCGGGTGAAGGAATACATCCACTTCGCCTGTACCTCCGAGGACATCAACAACCTGGCCCACGGCCTCATGCTGGAGACGGCGCGCCGGGACCTGCTGCTGCCGGGCCTGGAGCGGGTACGGGAAAAGCTCGCGGCCCTGGCCGTGGCCCTAGCCGACCAGCCCATGCTGGCCCGCACCCACGGCCAGCCGGCCTCTCCCACCACCCTGGGCAAGGAGCTGGCCAACTTCGTCTACCGGCTCCGCCGTGCCCGGGACCGGCTGGCGTCGGTGGAGATCATGGGCAAGATCAACGGCGCGGTGGGCAACTACAACGCCCACCTGTCCGCATATCCGGAATTCGACTGGGAGGGATTCGCGCGCCGGATCGTGGAGGGACTGGGCCTGGTGTTCAACCCCTACACCACCCAGATCGAGCCCCACGACTGCATGGCCGAACTGTTCGACGCGGCGGCCCGCATCAACACCATCCTCACCAGCCTGGACCGGGACCTGTGGGGCTACATCTCCCTGGGTTACTTCCGGCAGAAGATCAAGGAGGGCGAGGTGGGCTCCTCCACCATGCCCCACAAGGTCAACCCCATCGATTTCGAGAACTCGGAGGGCAACCTGGGGCTGTCCAGCGCCGTGCTGCGCCACCTGGCCGAGAAACTGCCCGTGTCCCGCTTCCAGCGCGACCTGACCGATTCCACCGTGCTGCGCAACATGGGCGCCGCCTTGGGCTACGCCCTGCTGGGCTGGAACAACCTGGCGCGGGGACTGGACAAGCTGGAGGCCAATCCGGCCAAGCTGGCCGAGGACCTGGATGCGAACTGGGAGGTCCTGGCCGAACCCATCCAGACCGTCATGCGCCGCTACGGGGTGGAAAACCCCTACGAGCAGCTCAAGGCCCTGACCCGCGGTCGCGAGGGCATCACCCGGGAAGACCTGGCCGGTTTCATCCAGGGCCTGATCCTGCCCGAGGCGGCCAAGCAGCACCTGCTGGCCATGACCCCCGCCAACTACACCGGCAAGGCGGCGGAACTGGCCCGGCGCATCGCAGAGGCTTGAACTCGGGCGTCACGTCCACATTTACAAGAGTGATATGCATTCGGGAGCAGGCGCCATGGGGCAGTATTCCGTCGAGGTCAACCGGGACAATTTCCAGCAGGTGGTGATGGAGGGCTCCAAGCGGGTCCCCGTGGTGATCGACTTCTGGGCCGAGTGGTGCGGTCCCTGCCGGGCGCTCAAGCCCATCCTGGAAAAGCTGGCGGACGAGTATCAGGGCAAATTCGTGCTGGCCAAGATCAACTCCGACGAGAACCAGGACCTGGCCGCCCAGTTCGGCGTGCGCGGCATCCCGTCGGTCAAGGCGGTCTACGACGGCCAGATCGTGGACGAATTCTCGGGGGCCATCCCCGAGTCCACCGTACGGGAATTCCTCGGCCGCATCATCCCCTCCCCCGCCGAGGAGTTGCGCATCAAGGCCACCGGCCAGCGCGACGCCGGCGACCTGGCCGGGGCACTGCAGACCCTGGCCGAGGCATCCAAGCTGGACACCGCCAACGAGGCCGTCCGTCTGGACGCCGCCGACATCCTGCTGGAGGTGGGCGAGCCGGACGAGGCCCGGCGCCTGCTGG
Source organism: Thiobacillaceae bacterium (assembly GCA_046703865.1). Classification (GTDB taxonomy): domain Bacteria; phylum Pseudomonadota; class Gammaproteobacteria; order Burkholderiales; family Thiobacillaceae; genus JBJKSP01. The sequence continues at coordinate 1,228 of JBJKSP010000301.1, read as the reverse complement.
ACAGCCTGTCACCCGCCACCAAGCTGGAGGATCGGACACAGCAGCTCTTCGCCAAACTGAACTTCGCCCGGGCAGGCCAGGACGGGCAGGACGAGCAGACCCTGAGGGCCAGGATCACTGCGGCTCCCGACGACATGGACGCGCGCCTGCGGCTGGCCAACCTGCTGGTCGCCTCGGGCCGTTACGAACCGGGCATGGACGAACTGCTGGAGGTGATCCGCCTCGACCGCTCCTGGAATGACGACGCCGCACGCAAGACCCTGCTGTCCGTATTCAGCATGCTGGGCGGCCAAGGCGATCTGGTGGCGCAATACCGCAGGAAGCTCGCCAGTACCTTGAACTAGGATTGCCGATACCCCCTCTGGCGCGGAAGGCCAGTCGGCCCTATGCTTCCCCCTATCATCGAGGGGAAGGGTTAGCGTGCCGACAGACCTCAAACATACCAAACTCCTCGAATTGGCCGCCTTCGAGCCCAGCGGCCGCTTCGAGGACGAGCTCTACCGCCTCACCTGCATCGCCGGAGACCTGCTCCAGGCCCAGCGGGTATCCCTCATGCTGCTGGACGTCAGCGAACATGACGGTACGCGCCTGAAGCTCGCCGCCCTGTACGGCCAGCTCCCCGATCAGGCCTGGAAGGAAGAACCCGACAGCGGCCAGGGCATCGCCGGCCGGGTGTTGGCCCAGGGCTGCTCGGTACGCATCGGGAAGGTCGACCATACCGAATGGGCCGAATTCGCGCGCCGCCCCGACAAAAGCGGCGGTTTCCTGGTCTGCCCCATCCACCAGTCCGGACAGCCCATGGGCGTGCTCAATTTCAGCGAACCCCGTGGGCGGGACCGCTTCACGCCCAAGGACCAGGAACTGGGCGAGCTGGCCGCCGTACTCATCGGCCGGGCGATGCACGTGACCCGTCTTTCCAGGCTGCTGGATTCCCGCTTCGCCCAGATGGCCTTCGCCCTGGAAGGCCAGACCGATTCCGGCTCCGTGGTCAGGATCTCGGCCCATGAACCCGAGAAGGTGGCCAAGATGCTGGCCAAGGCCTTCTACAAGGAGATGCGTCACTGCGGCTTCACCCCGGCCCAGATCGTGCGCGCCGCCGGCGAGATCATCTCCGAACTCACGGGCAGCCTGAACCGGCACAAGAAACGCATCGAACGGGAAGGGTGAAGCAGGTTGGGACCTCGCGCCATGGCCCCACCCATCCGATCGACCCTTCATCCGGCAGTGC